>NZ_JBHLXE010000072.1:0-3473 GCF_042432445.1 Thorsellia kenyensis
AACATCTTAATGTCAATTGATATTATTTATTTTTTGATCAATTGGTTAAGGTTTGATCTCCCCCTGTCTCTTAGATGGCCCGGCCGAGCGGGGATGGACTATAACGATGTGGACCATGGCGATAATCTCAAAATGCTTATTGAAGTGAAGTTCCCCGGCGATAAGTTATCTGATGGTCAAGAAGAAGATTACACCCTGATTGCAACTGATAAGCGATTTGGGGTATTACGCGTGGAGGATAACCGCTCTGATAAATAAAAGGAGTATGATGAAGCTCATAACGCATTGTATCAGCCCACTGCCGGGATATTTTTATTCCCACCTAGGCCCCAAAATGGAGGCGATGGCTCAGCCCCTGAGCCGATCCCGTTACCAGAGTTACCGCCTCCTATGCCAGAAGAGGGTGAGCCGGGTATTATCCCGCATCCTTTAATGGAGAATGCACCTTTGTTGGCAAATCAGCCATGGTCTTATCAGCCCACCTTACAAGATTGGCTGTTTGAAATGTCTGAAGTATATGATAATTCACTCTCTTCTTTTATTGCAGATGTGCCAAGTTTATCACAAAGGGGCTGGGATTATGTTAATCAAGAAACACGCGAAAAATTTTATCAATTTGGGGAATGGGTAAAGCAAAAGGCCAGTGGGTTATTAAGGCATTAGATGATAACAAGGAAACAGTAGATAACATCATTCAGGGAGTGAATTACGTGCTAATGTTTGTTGATGTCGTGTCGAGTACATTATCGTCGCTAAGTGATAATCATCAGAGTTTACAAGAATGGACCTTGTCAGAATTACAGGCAGCTTGGGCGATTGTAAAAGAAAACACCGATCTCACGCTTGAGGTATTAGCCAATATCGAGTGGTTACAAATCGCAAGTGATTTAGGCAATGATGTGTATCAACTTGTTATCTTGTATCAGGAAGAGATTATTGTTATCTTTGTTACTGCTGTCGTGATTGCTGCAGTGGTTTTACTCGCAGCCCCAACTGGAGGAGGTAGTGTTGCAGCAGGTGCAGCCCTTCTTGCAACGCTTGAAGCATGAAGTGAAAATAATTTGGAGATTGATTAAATGATAAGTATAAACGATATGGAACACCTTAAGCACCGCGCAGCTGAATTTACTCAGACGACCAGTGAGGGTGTGGTGGTGAGCCGTTTAGGGCTCTCTATCACATTGTTTTTTAAAGAGGGTTACACGGTAGAAAAACGTGAAGGAATTTTGGCCTGTTTTCAGCGTTTTCGTGAGGAATTTGGCGAGCAGCTGCGTTATCAGACACATGATTTTAAGGGGATGGCAAAATATACGCCTGAAAATATTGTAAAAGTTGAAGCAAAAATACGCCAACAAGGGTTGTATGGACGTTCTGAGTGGTATGTCAGCGATGCGAAAGGGGCGAATGACGCACCAAATTTTATCCTCCGTTTTCTTAACAGTGTAGAAGCTGGCGGAAAAGAGGCATTATCGTATATCTGCCTAGTTCTTCCGTGGGATTATATTTATGATGAAGCAGGGATGGCTCGTTTTGAATCTTGGCTAATGTTCCTCTGTGAGCAGGTTGAACCGTATAGTGGTGATGCTGGGTATTGTTTAGTGTTACCACGTGATTACTATGATTATTTTCCGTTAGAATACCAACTTGCCCAGCGTTACCCCTCTATGTTGGTAATTTCCACCTCGCATACTGCGAAAAATCAATATTTCCATGCTATTCGAGGAGCCAATTGGTACACCCTCCTAAGTCAAAAATTGGTTAGGCGTTTGGGAGGGAGGGAGTGGATCAAACACGCGTTTTCTAAAAACCATGAGATTGAAGTGGTAAATTTTCGTGATGGGCTCATCATCCGTGCGGGTCGGCATCCCGATCTCACCCCAAAAAGTGAGGGATTGTCACCGGCCTACCAAATGGTTAACCAGCTTGTTAGACCCATTCGAGTCAAATATCACGAAGGGCATTCGTTGCATTTTTATGGTGCAAATCATTTTACAGAAGAAACAACATATGAGTGGTATGCCCGCTATGATAATGCTCCACTTATCAGGACCCCTCTTCAATCAGGGTTCCCTGCATTAGTCGGTGGTGAATGGAAAACTGCCAGTCAACCCAATAGCACGTTGAGATTAAACCAAGGTGATATCGCGCCCACATCGCGAGATGGTCAAGTGATTATGTGGGAACTAGTGTTAGAAATTCCCGAAGAGGAGCCTTATTTCTAAAATTTTTAAAATTTATGGTCACTAACTAGAATTTATGTGATCGCTTTGATGTAAATGGCATTGTTGAAATCTGGTGCTGACGTTAGCCAGTTGGATAAGGAAAACCGTGTGTTACTCTAACCTTTTATTAAACTTAAATCTGGATAAGATCATTCTTGTTTAAATGATAGTTAATATATTATTTTGGAGTATTGCTCAGTACGCTGAAGGTTTCTACCGTTTAGTTGATTAGAGTCCTTTCATTGTTATTTTTTTTCAAATTAAGGTCAGGAGTTTATGAGAACAATCGTTGAAGGTAAAAAAATCATATTAGTTGGTGACACAACGAACACAGGAGGTAAAGTGCTTGATGGCTCATCATTAGCAAATCACGTGCAAAAAATTGCGCGTAAAGGAGACAGGTTTTTTTGCCCAGTTTGTAAAATAACAGGGCAGATCAGTGAAGGGAGTAGCTTAATGAACATCGAGGGAATTGAAGTCGCTTTAGAGGACCATAAAGTAGTTTGTGGTTGTCCAAATGGGTGTAAGCTTATCGCAGTGGAATGATTCGAAATACCATGAGGTCTGCATGGTGCATTGAATTTAATAATTAAAATCAGCAGGTTACCGATAAAAACATTTCTATGCTTTCAAAGATGTTATAGCTTTTTGAAAGCGATGTATCAAATCCCAACTAATGGGGCTTTTTTTCGTCCTATTGTGCCCGTACCTAAAATTGAAAGCTCAGATATTTTTAGTGGTGAAGCAGGTTATTCTTCGGTATATTGCGAGTCAGATTATGTCATGAACAAACCGATGTGCGATGTCGTATTCAAAGCACATGGATATCCTACAGTATCGGAAAAATCAAATTTCACTGTTCGTGCCAAAGTCGGAGACATGAATAAAATCATTGATATCAAATTGCCTAGAGTGTAGAATAAAGAAAAGTATAAAGTCATTGAAGTGCCAAAAATAGCGCAAGTACCCTTAACGTATGAATATGCGTATGGTGGCAAAAAAATCACTGATAACCCATCAACAGAAGATACTTTTTGCCTAACCCGATTAGGATGGGCTATGTCAATCTGGATCAGCCTAATCGCGTCGAGTTTTCTTTACCTCAACTATACCCCCATCTCTCGTCTATGGAAAATTTAGAAGATTCAGTTGATCCTATTGCACTGTGTGCTATTCCTCGGAATCATCCCTATCAATTAGGATAGTTGTTAATAATTTTATAGTACACTATCATTAAATAATAGGAGATTT
>NZ_JBHLXE010000073.1:0-6969 GCF_042432445.1 Thorsellia kenyensis
GCTTGTTAACCAAACGGTGACCTTAGCCGATGGGTCGACTCAGGAGGTATTAGTGCCTCAAGTGTACGCTAAAGTTCAACCCAGTGATTTAGATAGCTCAGGCGCATTACTCAGCGCTAAAAATATGCAGTTAGAACTTAAAGGGGATTTCACGAATACGGGTAGCCTACAAGCAAAAGAGACCTTAATAGTTAATGCAGGAACTATCAATAACCATGCGGGACAATTGCAAGCCAATCAAATTGGATTAACGGCTACTCAAGATATCAATAACGTGGGTGGCAGTATCTTAGCTGATGATGCATTGATAGCCAGAGCAGGTGGAGACATTAATGTCATCACCACCACTAAGAATAACCACTCAATTAATCCATCTGATGGCAAAGAGAGTACGGTCATCAACCAAGTGGCGCAAATGGGCGTAATGGGGGATGAAGGCGTGTTAGTACTAGAGGCAGGGAATAACCTGACCTTGACGGCGGCTAATCTCGTGAATCAAGGTGAAGAGAGCTCAACCTTACTCAAAGCAGGTAATGATATCACCTTAAATACCGTTCAAACTCAAAGTAAAGACCACGTAGGCAGTGGTGATAACTATTGGCATCAAGAGAGTAGCTCTGAGGTGGGTACTCAAATTTATGGCGCAGGTGACATCAGTCTCATTGCTGGCAATGATATGGACAGTATCGCAGCAAGCGTCACGGCAGATAAAAATTTAACTGTTCAAGCCGGTAACAACATTACCCTGCGAGAGGGGATTTCAACCGAAACCCTAGACTCGCAAACCAAAACCAGTAGCAAAGGTTTATTCTCTAGTTCAAGTACGACGACACGCACCCAAATTGACAATCAAACGAGTACTGGCAGTGAATTTAATGGTGACACCATCACAATGGTTGCGGGTAATGATGCTTTGATTCAAGGCAGTGATGTGATTGCAGATGAAACATTAACTCTCAAAGCGGGCAATGATGTCAATATCACAACGGCTAAAGAGCAATACTATACCCAAACCACCACTGAAAGAAAAAAATCAGGGGTGATGAGCGGAGGCGGTTTAGGTGTCTTTGTTGGTAAGAAAAGCGACAAGACCGATGACTCTTATCGTGATGGTGTAGAAGTCGGCAGTACACTAGGTAGCCTCAATAACAATGTCAATATCGTGGCAGGTAATAACGCCAATATTCATGGCAGTGACCTGATTGCAGGCGAAGACATCAATGTGGTGGCTAAAGATATCAGTATCACAGCAGCGGCCAATACCCATGATGAAACACATATCACTGAGAGTAAAAGTTCGGGTTTAACCGTCAGCCTAGGAGGTTCGGTAGGTGGTGCGATTAACAGTGCGGTAGGCAGCGCATCACAAACGAGTCGTAGCAACAGTGACCGTAAAAATGCCTTATTAGGGTTAAGTAGCGCCTTATCTGGTGCACAAGGGCTACAAGAATTACGTCTAGCCAATGCAAGCAATCAGCCGAACCCATATGGTAGCACCCTGGGTATTAATGCCAGCTACGGTAGTCAATCCTCACGCTCAGAAGAAACCCTTAACGAGGTTAATCATTCTGGAAGTCACTTAAGTGCGGGGGGTGACATTAACCTTCAGGCGACTGAAAAAGATATCCGTATAGAAGGCAGTCGCTTGGATGCAGAGAATAACATCACCCTTGAGGCAAATCGCGATGTGTTATTACAAGCAGCGCAAGATACTTCAAAACTCGAGGGTAAGAATGAGAGTCGTGGTTGGAGTCTCGGGGGCAGTATCGATTTAGCGGGTACCATCGGTCTTAATGCTTCAGCCAATCGGGGTAAAGGCAATGAAAACGGCCACTCTCTCACCCATCAAAACACCTTAATTACTGCAGGCAATGACGTCTCTATCACAAGTAACCGAGATACCCTTATCCAAGGTGGGCAAGTTAACGGTGACGGGATTACGGTTGATGTTGGACGTGATTTACGCATTGAGAGCCTGCAAGACAGTGAAAGCTACGAGAGTAAGCAAACTAATCTTGGAGCGAATGTTGGTGTCTCTTTTGGTACCAACACCAGCGTCAGTGGTGGCATCAATGGTGACCGTATCAAGATGGACAGTGATTATGCAAGCGTTCAAGAGCAATCAGGGTTATTTGCGGGTAATAAAGGCGTTGATATTAATGTTGAAAACAACACCCACCTCAAAGGGGGAGTTATAGCCAGCAAAGGTGAGGATAACTCCTTGAGTACCGGGACCCTCAGCTTTGAAGATATCGAAAATAAAGCGCAGTTTGATGTCTCAAGCAATAGCGTTGGGGGTAACCTCGGAATGGGAGGTTTGAGTATTCCTGGTGTGTCTAACAGTAACAACAGTGGTGAATCTGATAGCACAACCCAAGCCACGATTGGCAATAACATTGATATCACCCTTAAGGATGAGACAAATCAAACACAAGATATTGACACGCTGAATCGTGATACGGATAACGCACATCAATCGCTAGATAAAATCTTTGATAAAGACAAAGAGCAAGAACGGTTAGACGAAGAGAAACTAATCTCTGATATTGGCAATCAGCTCAGTAATATTGTTCGCACTGAGGGGCAAATACGGGCAGAAAAAGCCAAAAACGACCCTGCTGCACTTGAATTAGCGAAGAAAGAGCTCTTAGCAGAGGGTAAGAATCCCTCCACACAAGACATAGAGCAAAGAGCACAAAACAACGCCATGCGTGATTGGGGCACTGGAGGTAAATACCAACAAGTGACTCAAGCATTAACTGGCGCATTAAAAGGAGCACTCGGTGGAGATATTACCAAAGCCCTTGCGAATGGCTCAGCACCTTACCTTGCAGAAGGGATTAAGAATGCGACGACCAATCCAGACGGCAGTGTCAACACTGAGGCTAATTTAGCTGCTCATGCGATTTTAGGTGCGTTACTCAGTGCAGCCAACGACAACAATGCCCTCGCAGGAGGATTAGGTGCCCTCAGTGCAGAAGCAGCAGCCAATCTTATCAAGAATGAACTCTACGGTGATAAATCGTTTGCTGATTTAACCGAAGATGAGCGTCAAAACATTTCAGCTCTTTCCCAAATCGCGGCAGCCGTTGCAGGAGGATTAACAGGTGACAGCGCTAGTGATGCAACGCAAGGAGCTATTATTGGTAAGAATGCAATCGAAAATAATTATTTAAATACTGATGAAAAACATGCAAAAACGATGCTTGAATTTCGCGAGCAAGAAGGAATACTCAGTGAAAAAGATCAACTTCGTTTACTTGAACTTCGGATAAAGGATGAGTCAAGCACTGAAGCCCTTCTTCTTGCTTGCCAAGATGTTAATAGCAAAACATGCGAAGTTGAACGTAAAAAGGCGTATAATGATTTAGCAACCTATAAGCATTTGACTTATCATTACCCACCAGAAAAACAAGTAGGTTACCAGGAAATCCAATCTCTTCTTGATGCAACAAGCAAAGAGGCCGATTTTTTACGTCTGGTCTACGACTCATACAAGCGTGGCTATGAAGACTTCGGATTCAACGAAAAACAAGCTGGCGCAATGGCTGGTAGAACGATTGCGGTTCAATTTATGGTTCATGGGGTATCGGGAGGAGTAAGTTTATCTCGATTAGGTCAGGTCTTTGGGAATGTTAAAGTTGGTGGTAGTTTAACACCAAAACAACATAGTAAAAAAGTAGATATTAGAAATTCTGATGCAACAAACGTAGCTAATTACCAAAAGCTAAAGGATGATCTTTACAAACAAAATTTAGACAATATCGCAAAACAAGATCTTAGATTAGATGCAGCTGTAAAAGGGGGTAATGGCAAAGTAAATTTTGGAATAGGTGTTGGAACAACGGCTGAAGCAGATCGATTAGGTAAAATTTGGGTTGGCGATGGAGCAAAAAGAACATCAGATGGTGGGTGGATAAGTGCTGATGGCACAAGGGGATATAGACCACCATCAAGCAAGGATAGTTCTTTTGCAACAACTGGTGTTCAAGCCAATTTTGAAACATACAATATTAATGATAAAGGTAATAGAGTAAAAATTAGTAATGGTCACTTAAATATTAAGGATTAAAAAATGAAAATATTATTAAAATCAATTAGTTCAATAGATCACGATCCGAGGGTGTATTTACCCGACGATAAAAATAATTTTCGTATAGTTTTAAACCTATCGATAGGTATGGCAGATAGTAATGGCGCTGATTATTTCGATTTGTTTGTATGTACTCCTGAATGGCTTTGTAACAATCAATGGGTTCCTGAATTAATGAGGCATACTTTATTAGTTCGTAAATATGATCTAGATGAAATAACAGAAACCATCAATAAATATATTGAGATTTGTACTTGTGATACTTGGACTAAAACAGCTCAGAAACTATCAAGGTATTTTGCTTGGGAATATGAGGATTATCAGTCATAAATTTATTATAATAGTTATCACAGGGTCCCTATCAATTAGGATAGTTGTTGATAATTATAGGAGGCTGTAATTTAAATTGTGAATTTACCCATTTTGATATGTTTATTTTAGACATTAAAGATAGTACAACTTGTCTCACAGCAAAATAATGCGTTAATCAAACAGAGCAAAAGTAAATTAAGCTGTTATTTTTAAAGTATAAGTTTAATTACCATACTGTTGTTTATGATTAATTCCATTTTGGTTTATTGTGGTATCTATTTAGTGTTTAAGTACCCAGATACTAAATATGATTATATTCCCAGCAATTACCGAAGTGAGTACAAAGGTGAGTACAATTTGAAATGAGAAATTTAAAGCAATTATAATACAATCACTTGAATTGAGAATTGCGCTTTAATGTGTAGCGATTAAAATTACATTCCCTTTCAATCATGTGGGTATGAAATTAATTTAAATTCATTTCATACCCTAAAAAAAGTAAATATTAATTATTTGTACTTTTTATTCAATCTAAAGCTTCTTTTTATTTGAACTCAATCACATGTTTTTAATGTGATTGTAATTCTTTATAAAAATTAGGATTAGATTTAATTGTTGCTAGTACTTTAGCTGCTAATCCTGTTGGATTACGTCTCCCTGACTCCCAACTTTTAATCGTATCTAAACTCGTTCCAAGGGCTATATCTAATTCACTTTGAGATACATTCAATTGTTGACGAAGTGCTTTTACATCAGCTAATTCATAACGTTTACGAATAGCATTAGTATTAAGACCATTTTTAATATCAACAGCTTCTTCAAGTGATGCTTTCAATTCATCAAAAAAATTCATATCACACCTCTTTTTTCAATAATTTAGTTAATTTTTTTAGCTCTATTTTTTCAAATTCAGTCAAATTTGTCTTCTTGCTTTTATGATAAGCTAACACTAGAAAAATCATTTGTTCTGAAGCAATAAAATAAATAACTCTTATACCACTACTCTTACCTTTAGAATTATTAGGCATTCTTATTTTACGTAGCCCACCTGTATTTTTAATTAAAACACCTTTTTCTGGAGAACAAATTAACTCTATCTGTAGCTCTTTGAGCTCATAATCTGTTGCAAATTCTTTAATTTGACGTGTAAAAATTGGTGTTTCTATGAATTCAATAGCATGAGCTATTTAAAATTCCTTTTTAAAGGAGGTACACTGTACACCATTTTGCGATTATATCAATAATTCCCTAAGAATTTTCACTTTTTAAGGACTGTTAACACTTCAAGCTCAAAAATTAAATATTATGAAAATTAATAAGTAGCCACTTAGCTTGGTAGTTCTTGAGAAAGATACATCTATTCTTCAGACTTCCTTAGCATTAAATTTGAAAACAATACCATGAGGGGGGATGCCAATATCGATTGAGTAAAAAATCTAGAGCTATTATGCTTTTTAGATCATTTTATTTAAGAGTCTGACTCGTCTGTCTTGCCGTGATTTACCGACTTAATCAAAATACTGAGGTGGTATTTTATGACTGAGATTACAGTAAGTTAGTCATCAATCAATGCAATCAGAAAAAAATCCACATCCTTAAGCGTTCGTAATAACTACCATAAAGAAAAAAATTAAAACATCTAAATTTCAATATCTTAGACAATTAATCATGATTTTATTAATAGCTATTCTAGCAATTACCAAAGTGAGTACAAAGGTGAGCATCATTTGAAATGATAAATTAAATGTGATTATAATACAGCAACTTGAATTGAGAATTGCGCTTTAATGTGTTGCTTAGTACGACGTCTTTTATAGGTTCAAGCATTTGCGTAATCGCATGCGTGACTTCTTCAGCGCTTTTGCGGCTAACTGACAAGGCTAGTCGTAGTTTTGATTTTCGCTCATCAAAGGCTGCTAATGCACCTTTGTGTTTGTTTCCAATCATAGTATCAACTTCCCAGTCACCAAGTCGTGTTCGGTTATTAGCTGCTTCTGGTCTTTAATCAATATCTTTTCTATTCGGTATACCAGACTGTACCGTAATGCTTTCGATAGGTCTTACCTTGATGTCGTAAGTGCGTATACAAATCACCGCCTGCTTTTTTATCTACCAAGATATATTGGTAGACTGTTTCATGATCCAATTTAATTATGCCGTCACTTGCTAACCGTCCCACTATTTGTTCAGTGCCCCATTCTCGACGAAGGTATTTATCAATTTTTTTAGTTATCTCAGCTGTCAATTTTACAAGTTTATGCTTGTCTTTATTACGGTTTACTTCTCTGCTAATTGTACTTTGTGAACGCTCAAGATCTCTTGCTATTTGTGATAAAGACATTCCTTTTTTCAATGAAGTATTGATATAATGCCTTTCTTGAAGACTCAGGTGATTGTAGCTCATTGTGTAGCCATCTGATTTGTTTCGTCGCTTAGCATTATATCTCTGAGTTTTCATCTTTTCGACCCTCAATTCATGCCATGCGACTGACAGCGGCTATGCACTTATTATACGGTGTGCTGTGAAACCAATCATTAGGAGATTGGTATGCTTTATTTGTGAT
>NZ_JBHLXE010000074.1:0-5779 GCF_042432445.1 Thorsellia kenyensis
GCTTGTTAACCAAACGGTGACCTTAGCCGATGGGTCGACTCAGGAGGTATTAGTGCCTCAAGTGTATGCTAAAGTTCAACCCAGTGATTTAGATAGCTCAGGCGCATTACTCAGCGCTAAAAATATGCAGTTAGAACTTAAAGGGGATTTCACGAATACGGGTAGCCTACAAGCAAAAGAGACCTTAATAGTTAATGCAGGTACTATCAATAACCATGCAGGGAAATTGCAAGCCAATCAAATTGGATTAACGGCTACTCAAGATATCAATAACGTGGGTGGCAGTATCTTAGCTGATGATGCATTGATAGCCAGAGCAGGTGGAGACATTAATGTCATCACCACCACTACGAATAATCACTCAATTAATCCATCTGATGGCAAAGAGAGTACGGTCATCAACCAAGTGGCTCAAATGGGCGTAATGGGGAATGAAGGCGTGTTAGCACTAGAGGCAGGGAATAACCTGACCTTGACGACAGCTAATCTCGTGAATCAAGGTAAAGAGAGCTCAACCTTACTCAAAGCCGGTAATGATGTCATCTTAAATGCCGTTCAAACTCAAAATAAAGACCACGTTGGCAGTGGTGATACCTATTGGCATCAAGAAAGTAGTACTGAGGTGGGTACTCAAATTTATGGCGCAGGTGACATCAGTCTCATTGCTGGCAATGATATGGACAGTATCGCAGCAAGCGTCACGGCAGATAAAAATTTAACTGTTCAAGCCGGTAACAACATTACCCTGCGAGAGGGGATTTCAACCGAAACCCTAGACTCGCAAACCAAAACCAGTAGCAAAGGTTTATTCTCTAGTTCAAGTACGACGACACGCTCCCAAATTGACAATCAAACGAGTACTGGCAGTGAGTTTAATGGTGACACCATCACAATGGTTGCGGGTAATGATACTTTGATTCAAGGCAGTGATGTGATTGCAGATGAAACATTAACTCTCAAAGCGGGTAATGATGTCACTATTACAACGGCTAAAGAGCAATATTATAACCAAACCACCACTGAAAGAAAAAAATCAGGGGTAATGAGCGGCGGTGGCTTAGGTGTCTTTGTTGGTACTAAAAGTGATAAAAACGATGACACTTACCAAGATAGCATCGAAGCCGGCAGTACGGTTGGCAGTATCAATGGGGATGTGACTATTGTCGCGGGTAACAACGCCAATATTCATGGCAGTGACCTGATTGCAGGCGAAGACATCAATGTGGTGGCTCAAGATATCAGCATCACAGCCGCAGCCAATACCCATGATGAAACACATATCACTGAGAGTAAAAGTTCGGGTTTAACCCTGAGTTTAGGCGGTTCGGTAGGTGGTGCGATTAACAGTGCGGTAGGCAGCGCATCACAAACGAGTCGTAGCAACAGTGACCGTAAAAATGCTTTATTAGGGTTAAGTAGCGCCTTATCTGGTGCACAAGGACTACAAGAATTACGCCTGGCCAGTGAAAGTAATCAGCCGAACGCCTATGGTAGTACCGTAGGGGTTAATGTGAGTTACGGTAGTCAATCCTCACGCTCAGAAAAAACCCTTAACGAGGTTAACCATTCTGGAAGTCACTTAAGTTCGAGGGGGGACATTAACCTTCAGGCGACTGAAAAAGATATCCGTATAGAAGGTAGCCGCTTGGATGCAGAGAATAACATCACGCTTGAGGCGAATCGCGATGTGTTATTACACGCTGCGCAAGATACCTCAAAACTCAATGGTAAGAATGAGAGTCGTGGTTGGAGTCTCGGGGGTAGTATTGATTTAGCGGGCATCTTTGGACTTAATGCTTCAGCGAATCGAGGTAAAGGCAATGAAAACGGCCACTCGCTCACCCATCAAAATACTTTAATTACTGCAGGTAATGACGTCTCTGTCATAAGTAAACGAGATACCCTTATCCAAGGCGGGCAAGTTAAAGGGGACGGGATTAAGGTTGATGTAGGTCGTGATTTACGTATTGAGAGCCTGCAAGACAGTGAAAGCTACCATAGCAAGCAAACCAACCTTGGGGCGAATGTTGGCCTCTCTTTTGGTACCAACACCAGCGTCAGTGGTGGCATTAATGGTGACCGTACCAAAATGGACAGCGACTATGCCAGCGTACAAGAGCAATCTGGGTTGTTTGCGGGCAATAAAGGCGTTGATATTGATGTTGAAAACAACACTCACCTCAAAGGGGGAGTTATAGCCAGCGAAGGTGGGAATAACACCTTGAGTACCGGGACCCTCAGCTTTGAAGACATCGAAAATAAAGCGCAGTTTGATGTTTCAAGCAATAGCGTTGGGGGTAATCTGGGGATAGGAGGTTTGAGTATTCCTGGTGTGTCTAACAGCAACAACAGTGGTGAATCTGACAGCACAACCCAAGCCACGATTGGTAATAACATTGATATCACACTTAAGGATGAGACAAATCAAACACAAGATATTACCACACTGAATCGTCATACGGATAACGCTCATCAATCGCTAGATAAAATCTTTGATAAAGACAAAGAGCAAGAACTGTTAGAAGAACAGAAACTAATCTCTGATATTGGCAATCAGCTCAGTAATATTGTTCGCACCGAAGGACAAATACGGGCAGAAAAAGCCAAAAATGACCCTGCTGCACTTGAACTAGCGAAGAAAGAACTCTTATCAGAGGGTAAAAATCCCACCACTCAAGACATAGAGCAAAGAGCACAAAACAACGCCATGCGTGATTGGGGCACTGGAGGTAAATACCAACAAGTGACTCAAGCATTAACTGGCGCATTAAAAGGAGCACTCGGTGGAGATATTACCCAAGCCCTTGCCAATGGCTCTGCACCTTACCTTGCAGAAGCCATTAAGAAGGCGACCACCAATCCAGACGGCAGTGTCAACACTGAAGCCAATTTAGCTGCTCATGCGATTTTAGGCGCACTACTCAGTGCAGCCAACGACAACAGCGCTCTTGCTGGAGGGTTAGGAGCCCTCAGTGCAGAAGCAGCAGCCAATCTTATCAAGAATGAACTCTACGGTGATAAATCGTTTGCTGATTTAACCGAAGATGAGCGTCAAAACATTTCAGCTCTTTCCCAAATCGCGGCAGCCGTTGCAGGAGGATTAACCGGTGACAGCTCTAGCGATGCTACGCAAGGGGCCATTGTTGGGAAAAATGCGGTGGAGAATAATTACCTGAGTGAACGTGAATGGGAAGACTATAAAAAGAAACTCGTTGCAACATGCTCCGCTAATAATTTTTCATGCATCCAAACTATTTTAGAGGACGCGTATGTTAAGTCTCTTTTAAATGACAAAGAACTCAATGCTGTGTGTATGTCCAATCCCTCTTCTGATGCTTGTATCGAAGGCATGCGAGATGCCCTTATGTATAATGCCAATTGGAAGGAACTGAAAGATGGCATGTTAGGTAAAGATATGGAAAGAAGTATCTTAGAAACACTCGCGACTCTCATGTCTATGGAAAATAAAGATGCTACAGCATTACTGGATAATTTAAATAGACGAGAAGATTTTTTCCAAACGATGGCTAATTTTTCAAAATTAAGAGGTGATGAAGTTGCATGGTGGCAACTAGCAGCTGATGTATCATCGGAGCTAGATGTTAAAGTAAATAAGATGTGTTTCTTCTGTAATAATACTCAAAACTGGGTAAATCAGGTTGGCAATCAAATTTTGGATGATGGATGGCCTGAATTTAAAGATTTTTATAATAACACAGATAGATTAACGGGTGATAGTGCCAAATCCTGGGATGATCAAAGATTAAAATCTGAACAATACAATGTCCAAGGTTTGTATGCTGGATTAGATGGTGGGCCTTTTTATGCAATTTATGTGGGAACTTTGGGGACAAAATTTTTTGATATTCGTCAAGTACAATCAAGAATTGATTACGGATTAAAAGGATTAGAACAATTGAGGCAACAAAATGAAACTAAATAAATTGAAGTTATTATTATCTTTTATTGTATTATTTTGTTGGGGGGGAATTTTTATACCATTTGTTCTATCTGATAAAATGCAAAAAAATTTATTTAATATTAATTTTTTAAATCTATATTTTGTGATTGTTTTTATTTTATTCAGTTTGTGTTTTATTTATTATATTGAAAGGGGCTGGGCATTATCTTTAAAAAGATATCATTTTTTTAGATATTTTTCTCGATTTGGGTTCTTTGCGTGGGTTAATCTTGCACTCATGCGCCTCACCGACAATACTCCGTTACAAGGTCCAGTACTTATATTGGCAATGTTGTTATTCGTTGCATACTTTTTTTCAGGAACTCTGTTAATAGCAGCATTGTGGCATATTTTTCTCGTTCATAAACAAAAAGCGTCAATCAAAGACTATCTTTATTCTTATGGTACTTTTTTGTTCATAACTGGTTATGGACTTTTATTATTGTTCTATGGCGAGTTCGGATAATAGTGGCTTTACGGTGACAATCGAAGGCAGTACGTTAGATGCGGATAAGAATATCAATTTGGATGCGGCGCGCGATATTTTGTTATTAGCCAATTTTGGAATAGGTGTTGGAACAACGGCTGAAGCAGATCGATTAGGTAAAATTTGGGTGGGAGATGGAGCTAAATTAGTAGGTGACCAAAAAGGATGTCCAGGGTGTTTAGTTAGTGCTGATGGTCTTCGAATCTACAGACCACCAACTTACAAACCAAATCCCCCTAAAAATTTAAATCCTACCGGAGTACAAGCTAATTTTGTTCAACTAGAAAAAGGAAAAGTTGTAAGTAACGGTCATATGGGGATAGAAAAATGAAAGCAAAACTACATGGCATGTGGGTTGATACGTCTAAATTTACTTTAGAAGATTATCAATCTGATGAAAAAAATTGTTTTATGTTATTAGTAAATTTAAAGATAGGTCCTGTAAATAAAATCGGTTCGGACTATTTTTCAATACACATATGTACCCCTGAATGGCTTTGTAAGCACCATTGGACGGCTGAACTTATGCGCCATACCTTACTAGTGCGTCAATATGATTTAGAAGAAATAAAGAATGTTATCACCAACTATATTGAACTATGTGACGGTGAAAATTGGGTGGAAATAGCTCAAAAACTTTCTGGTGTTTTTGCTTGGGAGTTTGAAGATTATTCACCTTACGGACAATCAATACAGCAAACAAGCTAGCCAATACCAAACGAAATTTGATGTTTTGAACAATAAATAGTATTGGTTTACATTTAGGAGAGGAGGAATTCGGATTACCTCGCCTCCTAAAGCAAACACACCGCGGGTGTAGAGGCTGTAATTTAAATTGTGAATTTACCCATTTTGATATGTTTATTTTAGACATTAAAGATAGTACAACTTGTCTCACAGCAAAATAATGCGTTAATCAAACAGAGCAAAAGTAAATTAAGTTGTTATTTTTAAAGTATAAGTTTAATTACCATACTGTTGTTTATGATTAATTCCATTTTTGGTTTATTGTGGTATCTATTTAGTGTTTAAGTACCCAGATACTAAATATGATTAAATTCCCAGTAATTACCAAAGTGAGTACAAAGGTGAGTATAATTTGAAATGAGAAATTTAAAGTAACTACAATACAATAACTTGGATTGAGAGTTGCGCTTTAATGTGTAGTAATCCTTAGTTCCTAATAAACACCAACTTCAATCCATCAATTACCCCCTTTAAAATCAAAATTTTGAAGGGGGGCCTTCCTCTCTCATCTTCACATAGGCCCTATCAATTAGGATAGTTGTTAATAATTTTATAGTACACTATCATTAAATAATAGGAGATTT
>NZ_JBHLXE010000075.1:0-1549 GCF_042432445.1 Thorsellia kenyensis
TACAAGTTAAGAAAAGTGATCGGGATGAAATGAGAATAAGTGATCGGCATGAATGAGAATCAGTGATCGGAATGATGAGAATATGCACTCAGGGTGAACACACACTTTGTTTATTTTTTGATCATTTTATTGTAACTCATTGACCAAAAATAACTTCTTGCCTGTATTCATCACTCCAACCACATTTTTTGATTTTGCCTGCCATACTGTTTTTTCTTGGGTTCAATTTACAAAGATTTAGACAGAACCTTCTGATTATACCTACATTCTCTGCACCATCATCTCTTCTAATGCGAGAATCATCTTCTTTGAACGTGACATCTAAGACCCAATGAGCATTATTTTCTACTCCCCAATGATGTCTTATCCCTTTGGCTGTCTCTTCAACATCGACGTTCCTAGAGCTAATGTAGTACAGAGTTTCACTTTCTGTTTTACCTGAATTTTTCAATTGGCGTTCTCGAGTAATTTTAATGATAACCCTCACTTCAGGCCATTCATTGAGTCCATCAATCCATTCAGTGGCAAGTAACTGTTCACATTTTCTCGTTTCAATCCTTCCGTGACCACAATCTACCTGAGTACTTGTTTTTATTAAGCTTTCATTTTCTCGAGACATCTTATGAAAATAAGCGGCTATTTGCTCTTTGAGGGTTTTATGATTATCTTTAACACAGATAGTGTAATCAGCACCACTTTGAATAATTTTATTAGCAACCGTTTTTTGAGTGTTCATTGCGTCTACCGTAATATGGGCGCCTTTAATGTTTAATGCACTTAACATCTCTAAGACTGAAGCATTTTCATTCTTCTTTCCAGAAGACTTCATCTGCGCTACAACTAGCCCAGATTCTGCATGCCAAGCTGTAACACTATGAAGAGCATCAATAGGTTTTTCACTAAACGAGTGACGAAGTGTTTTTCCATCAATAGCGATTTGTGGTTGCCCATTTTCTTTGCGTATCTCGTTTACCCAATTAATGAAGCATTGATTGAATTCCTGAGGATTAATACAGCTGATAACTCTAGCGATAGTGTCATCAACAGGGATACCATTTTTAAACTCTCTGAATTGCCGTAGCCACTCAATTTTTTCATCTCCAAATTCTTTAATGTCTTTCCAGCCTAAAGCGCCAGAAAGAACTGCGCTGAAAGTAAGAAAAAGAATATCTATCAAGTCATGTTTTTTATTAATATCTTTTCTTGGGTCAGTAATTTTATCAAACGCACTCATAAAACTCATTGCATGTTCCTTATTTTTTTAATTGCATAATAACAATTATTATATTAAAAAAATAAAGTAAACACAATAAATAAATTAAGATCAATAACTTAAATTTTTAACTGCATGGCGTAGTGTGATCTTGCCCTGATTTAATGCTCACCTTTAGTGTTTGTTCCTTTTTTAATAAGCTGATAGGAACCTTATTAAAAAAAGAGATGTTTTTTAGGAGCACATCCACTACGCAAACGAAGTTCATCCGGCGAATTATCGAGTAGAGCCCAGGAACCTCCCCTGAACCCTCTCACAGAACCGTACGTGAGCCTC
>NZ_JBHLXE010000076.1:0-90314 GCF_042432445.1 Thorsellia kenyensis
TCTTTTCGACCCTCAATTAATACAATGCGACTGACAGCGGCTATGCACTTATTATACAAATCCACGCAATCCAATTCTCAGAGATTGTTATAGATTGCCTGTTTATATGACTTTAATTTACCGATGCATCATTTTGCAATTGTCTCAGTTATAATGAAGCCATTTGATATATTTATCAATTGTTCTTAGTATAACTGGAATCAGAATAAATTTTTAAGAGCAAGCAATAGAATAGCTTATGTTGAGCGTTTAGAACTTAGAGTTAAAAATTCAGTAGTTCAAATTTCTAATTCCAAATCAGTTAAAGGGCGACAGCAGCACGGCAAAATCTCTTTATCATTCAAATAGGCAAGTGGTTCTGTATGATAGGCAACCTCTCCACTGACTTTTTTAGTCCTACACGCACCACAAAAGCCTTCTGTGCATTGAAATTCAATGAAAATCTCATTTTTTTTTAATGTATCAAGTAAACAAGATTCATTACTTTCATATGAAATGGTTTTATCTTGACAAAGTAATTTTATTCTACACACAGTAAGGCAATCATTCATTGTTGTATTTAGAGCTCAAAGTCTTTAAATTCAGAGGCATCAACTTCAGAATCTATTTGTCCAACAAGATAAGAACTGACTTCCACTTCTTGCGGTGCGACCTGAACATTATCAGACACTAACCAAGCATTGATCCAAGGAATCGGATTACTTTTGGCATCAAATGCCATTGGAAGTCCAACTGCTTGCATACGAATATTAGTAATATATTCTACATACTGGCAAAGTATATCTTTATTAAGTCCGATCATAGAGCCATCTTTAAACAAATATTCAGCCCAATCTTTTTCTTGCTGAGCGACTTTTAAAAAGAGATTAAAACATTCAGCTTCACACTCTTTAGCGATATCAGCCATTTGAGGATCATCTTTACCTGAACGTAAAATATTAAGCATGTGCTGTGTTCCTGTCAAATGAAGGGCCTCATCACGAGCGATTAATTTAATGATTTTAGCATTACCTTCCATTAATTCTCTTTCCGCGAAAGCAAATGAGCAAGCAAAGCTCACATAAAATCTAATGGCTTCCAGTGCATTAACGCTCATTAAACACAGATATAATCTTTTTTTAAGTTCAGTTAAATCCACATTGACGGAGTGACCATTTAAAGTATGATTGCCTTCCCCAAACTGGTGGTACAAACCTGTTAGGTGTATTAAATCATCATAATACTTAGAAATGTCATCAGCACGCTTAGAGATTTCATTGTTGGTTACAATATCATCAAAGACAATGCTCGGATCGTTCATTACATTTCTGATGATATGGGTATAAGAACGAGAATGTATCGTTTCAGAAAATGCCCAAGTTTCAACCCATGTTTCTAATTCAGGGATTGATATGATTGGAAGCAAGGCCACATTAGGGCTACGGCCTTGTATAGAATCTAACAATGTTTGGTACTTTAAATTACTAATAAAAATGTGCTTTTCATGATCTGGTAAATTATTATAATCAATTCTATCTTTAGAAACATCTACTTCTTCAGGACGCCAAAAGAATGAGAGTTGCTTTTCTATTAACTTTTCAAAAATTTCATATTTTTGTTGATCGTAACGCGCAACATTCACTGATTGACCAAAAAACATAGGTTCTAGCAATTGATCATTTTGAACTTTAGAAAACGTAGTATAAAACATTTTAAGTAATCCTCTATTTTGTATATATTGACGATTTATCGGCAAAATAATTTAATGCACACCATTATACCAGTATTTGTTATTATGAAAGCGTAGTCAGTAAAATTTGATTTTATTGAAAAATTCAGAGTTTACAAAATTATATGCACGATAATCAAAGCTAGGGGGCAGATACCAAGTTACAATAAATAATTGATGGTTATCAGGGGAATCTGTCTTTTTTTAGCTTAGAATCAACAATTAACAGCATGATAATTCGTAACGAAACACACAAGTTATCAAATTTTGCATCCGCCGCCTTCACAATCATCATCAGCATCCGAAGTCATATCTTGTAATTCAGGAAGTCTACTGTCATGGATATCTTCTTGAACGTCATCAGCACCATCACGTGTATTATGATAATAAAGCGTTTTAAGGCCAAATTTATAGGCTGTTAATAAATCATTCATTAACTGTTTCATTGGTACTTTTTCACCAGGGAAACGTCTAGGATCATAATTAGTATTTGATGAAATAGCTTGGTCGACAAACTTTTGCATGATGGCGACTAGCTTTATATATCCTTCATTACTAGGCATATCCCATAACAATTCGTATTGTTCTTTCAATCTTTCATATTCAGGAACAACTTGCTTTAAAATGCCGTCTTTTGATGCTTTTATGCTTATGTGTCCTCTTGGTGGTTCTATGCCATTGGTCGCATTTGATATCTGCGAAGAGGTTTCTGATGGCATTAAAGCAGAAAGAGTCGAGTTTCTTAATCCATGAGCTTTAATATTTTCTCTTAATGTTTCCCAATCTAAATGAAGAGATTCCTGGCAGAAGGTATCAATATTTTTTTTGTAAGTATCAATAGGTAAAATACCTTTGGAATAGGTAGTTTGATCAAACCAAGGACATGCGCCAAATTCTTTCGCTAAGTTGTTTGATGCTTTGAGCAAATAATATTGAATTGCTTCGAATGTTTTATGAGTTAAGTGGTTAGCACTACCATCAGAATAACGCATGCCATTTTTTGCTAAATAGTAGGCGAAATTAATGACCCCAATTCCTAATGTTCTTCTTCCTATAGAGCCACGACGAGCAGCGGCTAAAGGGTAGTCCTGATAATCTAATAGTGAATCAAGAGCTCTGACAGCTAAATCAGCAAGATTTTCTAATTCATCTAAAGAGTCAATTGCTCCAAGGTTAAATGCTGATAAAGTACATAAAGCAATTTCTCCTTCAGGATCGTTAATATCATTAGATGGGTTAGTAGGTAAAGCAATTTCAAGACATAAGTTAGATTGTCTGACGGGCGCTACTTTCGGATCGAATGGGCTATGGGTATTGCAATGATCGACATTTTGAATATAAATTCGGCCTGTTGACGCTCTTTCTTGCAGCATTAAAGAAAACAGATCAACAGCTTTAACTTGTTCTTTTCTGATGGTAGTGTCTTGTTCGTATAGTTTATACAAACGTTCAAATTCCTCTTGATCGGCAAAAAATGCGTCATAAAGACCTGGTACATCTGAAGGACTAAATAGTGTAATCACATCATTTTTTATAAGACGTTCATACATTAATTTATTTATTTGCACGCCATAGTCGAGATGACGAACTCTGTTTTGTTCAACGCCGCGGTTATTTTTAAGCACTAAAAGACTTTCAACCTCAAGATGCCAAAGAGGATAGAAAAGTGTTGCAGCCCCTCCTCTAACTCCGCCTTGAGAACATGATTTTACGGCAGTTTGAAAATGCTTATAAAATGGAATGCACCCTGTATGAAAAGCTTCTCCGCCTCTAATAGAACTACCAAGTGCTCTGATTCTACCTGCATTAATGCCTATTCCAGCTCTTTGTGACACATATTTCACTATAGAGCTCGCTGTTGCATTGATTGAATCTAAACTGTCGTCACATTCAATAAGCACACATGAACTGAATTGTCTTGTTGGGGTTCTTACACCAGACATGATGGGTGTAGGTAAAGAAATTTTAAATGAAGATACTGCATCATAAAAACGTTTAACATAATCAAGACGAGTGTCTCTGTCGTAGTTTGCAAATAGACAAGCGGATACTAATATGTACAAGAATTGTGCGCTTTCATAAATTTCGCCCGTCACACGATTTTGCACTAAATATTTTCCTTCTAATTGCTTGACCGCAGCATAAGAAAAATTCATATCTCTTTCATGATCTATGTATTTATCAAGGATATCTAATTCTTCCTTAGAATAATCTGCTAGAATATGTTTATCATACTTACCCATATTGACTAATTTATAAACATGATCATATAGTGAAGGAGGAGTGAATTCACCGTATGCTTTTTTGCGCAGATGATATATTGCTAAGCGTGCTGCAGCATATTGATAGTCAGGTGATTCTTTTGAAATAAGATCGGCTGCAGCCTTAATCAATGTCTCATGAATGTCAGAGGTTCTGATTCCATCATAGAATTGAATTCTCGCTTTCAACTCTATCTGAGAAGCCGAGACATCTTTTAGATTTTCTGTCGCCCATTTTATTACGCGATGAATTTTATCTAAGTTAATCTTTTCTTTTCTGCCGTCACGTTTTGTGACCATAAGAGTATGAGTCATGATTTAGCCTTGCCAATAGTATAGGGTTTATTAGTAAAAGTAAGTGTTTATTCGGATAGTGGGTAGTTTTATTAAAGACACTATATGTAGTGTTTTTGCTTGCCTAAGACAACAAGATAGAGTGTTTTTAAAATTTTTTCAAGCGTATTTTTTTATAAAAAAAGCTTGACTTCCTTCAAGCGTAAATGACTATTAGCTTTTTTTAGAAAAAATTTTTAAAAAAAAATTGCCTAAAAATTTTAAAATAACTCTTGATTTTATCAATATAAATCCAGCAGGAGCTTTCATGGCGGTTACTCAAAAAAAGAACAATTCCACTGTAATGATGCAATCTTTAGATCCTTTTACTGTTGAGTTAGATGGAACTATATTGATAGAAGCTTCAGCTGGAACAGGAAAAACTTATACCATTTCGCTTTTGTATTTAAGATTGTTACTCGGTATTCGTGAAAGTAATGTTTTTACATTCCCCTTAAGTGTAGAGAAGATTTTAGTTGTTACTTTTACTAAAGCGGCTACAGAAGAATTAAAGTCACGAATTCGTGCGAATATTCATGAATTAAGAATTGAATGTATAAGACATCATGCTTCACCTCTTTTAACTCAAAAATCAAGATTTACTCCGATACTCGATCAATTGGTTTTACAAAATCGGCTTGCTGAGGCGATTGACATTTTGTTACTTGCTGAACAGGAGATGGATAAAGCGTCTATCTTTACCATTCATGGCTTTGCGCAAAAAGCTTTAAATGAACTTGCCCTAGAGTCTAATAACTTGTTTAATTTGACGTTGCTTGAAAATGACAGCGCATTGGTTCGTCAGGTTGTAGAAGATTTTTGGCGGACAATTTGCTATCAGGTGACAGAGCGCTTTCATCATGCTATTTTAAATTGTTTCAAATCACCTTCTGAATTGCAAGGCTACATTAAAGATTTTTTATCTGGAAATCTTCCTGAATATTTAGATGAAATAGTCAAAAGTCAACCCCTTAATTCAGAACAATTGTCTGCTAATAGTAATAATAAAACTTCAATCTATACTAAAGAGCAGTTTGATCAATATTCTACGCTAAAGGAAAAAATACTATTTTTACAAGAGAACTATTTGAGTTTAGAAGTAAATTCAGTTGAACCCCTCAAGAAAGCGTGGCGTGAAGCAATCAATTCCCCTACGTCAGAATTAAATGCATTAATCGCAAATTATTCTTGCTTGAACGGTCGAAGTTTTCCTGCAGGTAAAATAGAGTCCTTAGTGGATGAGATGAACAATTGGGTGGTTTCGCCTGCAATCGCTTCACCACCTAAAGATATAGCAAGTCTTGGACAAGAAAATTTAATAAACAAAACGAAAAAAAATTTTAATCCTCCAAAAATGCGACTTTTCGAATTAATCGATGAGTACTTAGCCCTTAATTTATCTGATTTTTTAAAGGCCAATTTATTAAAACTTGCTACATTAACGATTGGAGAAAGTTATAGTCAACTCAAAACAAAAGAAGGGATCTTAACGTTTGATGACTTAATTTTTCGACTAGACTGCGCAATTCAAAAGGATGATACGCATGAACTCAAGCGTTTGATCCAAGAACAGTACCCGGTAGCATTAATTGATGAGTTCCAAGATACGGATTTTAATCAATTTAGCATATTCTCATCACTCTATAGTTCATCCTTTCAAAAGGATCATTTGCCATTATTAATTTTGATAGGGGATCCTAAACAAGCCATTTACTCTTTTCGCGGTGCTGATATCTATGCATATATGTCAGCAAAAAAAGAGACTACCAGGCACTATACACTAGACACAAATTATCGTTCTTCGCCTAAAGTGATCGACTCAGTGAATGCCTTATTTAGTGCAGAAAAATCTCCTTTTTTGTTTGAGGAGATCCCTTTTCTTAAAGTCAAAAAGGCAAAGGAGAATAATAATTTAGAGTTTGTTGTTGAAGGAGAGTCTCAGCCTGGCCTTGGTTTATTAGTCTCAGATGAACTATTGTCTTTAAATGAATATAAGCAAGAGATGTCAGAAAAAGTAGCAAACATCATTGCGAACTGGTTAAATTTAGCTAGAGAGGGCAAGGCCTATTTTATTGATAAAAATGGCCTTACCAAAAATCTTGATGTCAGTGATATTTGCATTATTGTGAGGAGTAAACCTGAATCAGACTATATCAATGAGTCATTAAGTAAAAGAGGGATTCAAAGCGTATATTTGTCTGGTGAAACCTCTGTATTTAAAACCGATTTAGCTATAGATGTTTTAAGATTATTAAAAGCCATTAATATGCCTAGTAATGATAAGCTTCTACTTGAGGCCTACGGTTCGGGATTATTCCAAAAAAATGCTAAGGAAATATTTGAATTAAGAGAAAATGACGAATTTCTCGAAGCATTAATGGTTAAGTTTAAAGGCTACCATGATAAATGGCTTCAAAATGGTATAATGGCCGTACTTCGTGCTATTTTACTTGATTATGATTTGGCTAAAGCGTGGCAAGCAGCAGGATTAGGAGAAAGAATTTTATTAGACTACTTGCATTTAGCCGAGCTATTGCAATCAATTGAGTCAAATTTCGAAAGTGGTTTTGAGTTGATTAATTGGCTTGTAGAGCAAACACAAAAAACCACCTTAGCTAAAGATGACTTTCAACTAAGGCTAGAGAGCAACAAAAACTTAATTAAAATAATTACTATTCATAAATCAAAAGGTCTCGAATTTCCAATTGTTGTCCATCCTTTTGCAATGTTGTTTCACTCGCTTGATAGTGGTGATAAGGCTAAAATATTGGCCTATGTTCATGAAGATTTGCATATGAAAGTTACCGATGTTTCTGTTGAGCCATCTAAGCAAAAATCTCAGGCCATTGAGTATGAATTACTGACAGAAAATATTCGCTTATCTTATGTCGCTTTGACACGTGCAAAATATCACTGCGTGATTGGACTCAGCCATTTAATGAAAGCTAAAAACTCGAAAGAAGATAAGGCGATTACTTTTTCAACAAGTGTAGGGCATTTATTACTTAATGGACATAAGATGGCTTCTAACACTGAAGATAAAGAGTGTGCATTACCTAGATTTAATGAATGTATAGAATCACTTATTTTGCGCAGTAAAGAGGGGGAATCTACTTCTATCGAATTGATCAATAATATTAAATATACTGAATTAAAGTCTTTAGATGCAGAGTCGCCCTTGAATGAAAAATTAGTTTTAAAGCAATTTACACGACAACTGAAAGAAAATTGGAGGATATCAAGTTATTCAAGTCTAATCTATTTATCTAAAACAACCCAAACCACTTATGAACCGAAGATAACACATAAATTCGAGGAATTATTGGGCAATGAAATACGCAATATAGAGAATGGGCTTGAGCATACTGATGATATTCTCCTTAACAAAAATCAGCAACTAAATGCATTTTCATTTCCCCGCGGCTCTAGGCCTGGAATTTTTTTACATAGCCTTTTAGAAGATTTAGAAAAATATTTAGGAGATGATGACTCTCATCAAATCGCTTGGCAGGCAATTTTTGAGGAATTTAATCACTATTTTTCAAAGCATAATCCTTCCCAGCTGATTGATTTGAATGTTTGGCAAAAACCTCTATATGAGTGGCTGTTATCTATTTATAACTATCAATTACCAGTTGCTCATGTTGCTTTATCTGCAATCCCTAAGGCGCATCAGCTCAAAGAGTTGCATTTTCATTTATCAATACGAAAAAGTGTCAGTTCAAAAGAGTTAAATTATTTGCTCAATTCTTATGATCAACTTTCAAGTAAATCTAAAGAACTTAACTTTGCTGATGTTGAGGGAATGCTTCAGGGGTTTATAGATTTAGTTTTTGTCCATAATAATAAATATTATATTGTGGATTACAAATCCAATTATTTAGGAGACGATATTAATGATTATAACCAAGAAGCATTAGAGCAAGCCATGATTTTGCATAGGTATGATTTACAATATCAATTATATACATTAGCCCTACATAGATTTTTAAGGCATAGGTTAAGCGCATATGACTATGATACGCATTTTGGTGGCGTTTATTACCTATTCATAAGAGCATTAGATAAGAATATTCAGTTAGATTCATCTCCTATCCCGTTAAATAGTGGGACTATGGAAACAATAGTAAGTTGTGAACAAATAACAAAAAAAGAAGAATTCTGTAGTGGTATTTTTTATAATAAACCTAAAAAAGAACTTATTGAAGGGTTAGATAAGTTATTTAGTGGTAGATAGCTGATATTTTGTTAATTTAGCTCTCCCTACATTCATGAGATTTTGGTAGGGTGAGCTATCATTAGATTGAATGACTGAATTAAAAAATAAAATTTTGAAATTAAATTAATTACAACGTGAGTTAATCCATTCTTTTTATATTAAGAGTAGACTAGTCTCAGCTTAGTTGATAAAAAATGTTTTTATTTGAGCTTTAAGCATTTCGATAGCCCGTCTATTTTTTCCGCCTTTAGGGATAATTACATCTGCAAATTGTTTTGAGGGATCTATAAATTGCAAATACATGGGTCTAACAGTAGCACGGTATTGTGCGATGACAGATTCCATTGAACGCCCACGTTCATTCATGTCCCTTTGCATGCGTCGAATTAAACAAATATCTAGAGGGGTATCAACGAATATGGAAAAATTAAGTGCATCTCTAATTCTTTTATCCGTAAGTAATAATATTCCTTCGATAATTATCACTCTTTTTGATGTAAATGTTTTGGTCTCTTTTTTGCGAGTGTGAGTAACATAATCGTATTGAGGGATCTCTACAGCATTACCCGCTTTGAGGGAATTCAAATGTTGAATTAAAAGGTCATGATCCATTGCGTTTGGGTGGTCATAATTTGTTTTTATTCTGTCTTCAAAAGTTAAGTGATCTTGACACTTATAGTAACTGTCTTCTGCGATGATGTCGATCCATTCTTTACCTACATCTGCTTTTAACTCTTTGTATAATGTATCTGCAAGTAAGGTTTTTCCAGATGCTGAAGCCCCTGCAATACCTATGATGATACAAGAAGAATGAGTTGAGGCATGGCTGTCTATTTGCGAGTTGGATGATTTTGGATCAAAAGATGATGGCATGTCGTTATAACCTGTAGAAATTGTAAAAAAAGCGTAACAGCAAGCCAGAGTGCAAACTGTTAGATTATTTGCGAAGATTATCCTATGAATTAAGAGTATCTATTATTCTATTATAAAAGAAGTTGAATCGCTTATCCAATGATTAAAATTAATAACATCATTATAAAAGTATTCATTAAGAAAAATGCCTACTATTTTTCTTAATTGTTGAGTTTGACTTTTGGTAGGGAATTCACCATTTTCGATGAACTGATCCCAAAAGTCTTTGAACACCTTGGGTAAAAATAATGAATTCTCGGTCAAAAGGTAGATAAATGCAGGTAGGGTTGTCAAGAATGTTTTATGATGAAATGCAAAAGCGCATAAACAATAGATAGGGTGATATTCAAAACGTGTAGGTTTATTGGCTAATTCATTGTTTAATTGATTGTTTAATTCATGCTGGTATGTGTGTGTGTTAGATGAGAGTCTTTCAATTAAATCAGACAAGTGAGTAAATATACCGTATTTAGTAGGCGAAGTTAATTTTTTAATAACATCGCAATAGGCGTTAAAATAGTTTATGCAGTGTACTGTTTCACTTATGCCTACAGATGAAATAGGGTATAGCATCATCACACTTGGCTCGCCGCTACTAGCATCCGCGCGATGACTTATGTGTACAAGAGTAAACCCTTGTTTCAACCAAAACTCGAATAACTCATTTTCAAAACCGAAACTCACCGAAACATAGTCAATATCTAACTGCTTCGCCTCAGAGATAATTTTTTTGACCAATTGTGAAGCTAAGCCAACTCTTCTGTAAAAAGGGAGTACACCAATTCGGCTTATTCTCATTCCTCTAAGTGAGGGAAATATAGGGTTGTTAGCATGTGTAGCTAGTGATTGAGCTACCAAATTGGCTTTAGGTCTTCTTTCTCCTAACCAGATTTTTTTTGCTAAATCAATAGATGCTCCGCCTTCAAATAAAACCCAAGATGCTGCTTTAATTGGAAGAACATCCAGGTTTTTAATCGCATCAGCACTTTTTAAAGTCTTATCTGAAGCAATAAAAAAGCATTGATTTTGTCCGTCTAATAAGCGCCTTAAATCATTTGGCGTTGTTTGGTAATGAATGTGTTTAAAGAAATAATAAAGGGTTTGAGCTAAAGATAATAAATGAATATCAAAATTTTTGATAATCGAAAAATTAATTTTTTTTAAGTGATTATTGATTAATTCATTATTATTATTCTGTAATGCGTTACTTAAGGTGATATCCTTCCTAGAGGAACATTGAAACGAACTTGTTTTTGATTGCTTAAACATAGAGTTATCTTTTAGATTTTCTAGAGATGTGGCATTATATTTTTGGCAAGCATTCAGTTGAGCAGTGGCTTTTTTGAAGAGCGCTGGAAGTGCTGAAGAATTAGCTATCATCAACGATTCTGAAAGCCGATTCAGAGGACAATGTAGACTAAAACGAATAGGTTGATTTAGCGTTTGATAATTAATTTTATTGCTGATGTTTGCTAGTTTAACCTTTAAGGCTTGACCGCTGCCCTCATAGCCATCTAATGTAGTAACTAAAAGTACCTTATTAAAGTAAGGTATCCATTTTTTTATGGAACTAAAAGAGATCATTGCAGCTTCGTCTATGATAAGCCATTCAGAATAAGGATAATTTGCTGAGTTTTGAATATGATAATCTATGCTTTTATCTACCACCTCAGGTGCCAGAAAATACTCACTCATATCTAAACCATTTGGAATATGCCATTGCTTGTGTTTTTCATTAGCTTGATAGAGCGATTTTCTGTTGCCCGTCAATAAAAGTCGCTTATTTTGATGAATTAAAAAATAGATAAGATGATGTAGAGTGAATGTTTTTCCTCTACCTCGTTTTGCACTTAAGAGTATGATTTGTTCATCGGAATTAATTATAGCATTAAAAATAGCGCCTTGTTCTTTAGTTAATTGCCCATTTCTAGGGAGCGAAAAGGGATCGTGGCAGAAATTATTTACATGTTGGCCCAAAGAAGAGGGTAAATCATTCCAATTAAAAGTGGCTGCATCAATCTGGATACAAGCTTTAATTTTGTCAAGAATCGAATAAAGAAACGCATTAAATATTGGCGCTGATATGAAGTAATCTGCCTCATGGTAGTTGAAATTGAACCAGCTACTTGCCGAGTTATCATTTATGGTATTGATAACTGATTTTGGAGGAATGAATAAAAAAAAGAGGCTTGTACTTGTTAATTTTCCTATTAAAGCAAGGAATCCTTTTAAATGAATTCCCTTAGTAGCATTAACAATAACATGTTTTGTTTCTTTGCCTAATGATTTGATTTGGTTTTGCATTACTAATTGCGAGGAGCAGTCAATAATTTCATATGTCATGTTATTAGACATCAGGACTTTTTCAAGGGCAAAAATATGCTGGTGAACAGAATCTGGTAGACTGTGGCAAATAATTGGAAGCCTAAACCCTGAATATTCGAGGCGAGTTAAAAATTGAAAGTCAGTCACATAATTCCCAAGCAATTACTATCCTAAAAATAAAGTTCATCTTAACAGTTTTTAAGTGCAAAAAACAAGGAAAAACCATAACCTTGAATGCTAATAAATGCCAATAAATGCTAATAAATGCCAATAAATGCTAAATTCATTAAACGTAAAACTATCCCTATATAATTAAGTCAAACTGGTTTAAACAAGATACAAGTATACAGTGTTCTTAACCTGATATAAGCTGTGCGGCTTCGGTATAATGATTACATCATCAAAATTCAATCAAACAGTTGCCAAAATAGTCAAATGAAAAGAATTCAAACAATTTCAAGTCTGAACGATACACTATTTTTTAATCTTCAAAATGCACTGTGTTATAATGACTTGACAGGAAATAGTTTTATTTTTAGTCGATAAGAACTTAAAATATTAGCATAGAAATACTGATACAAGTAATTTTCTTCAAAAGATGAGGTTATGCTAAGTAAATCATAAAAACTATAATTTAAAACCAACTTCTTAATGCGTTACTTATAAGACGTGTTATGATATACCCATATAAATGTCATAAAAAACAGATAAAAAAATCAAAAAATTGTATTATGGCAGTACCAAATTGAATGAAAAACATTAAAAAGAGGGTTGTTATGACAAGAGTCCTAATACCAAATAAAATCGTCAAAAGAATCAATCATATTTTTATTCGCTTAAACGTTTTAACTCATACAAAAAAGATAGTAAAAAAAGTTTCCCCTACGGCTAAAAATGGACTTAAAACCGTTCTATTTAGCACATTTACCTTACTCTTTTTCTCTAATGCTATAGCGAAACCTTTAAATTCTGATCCAGCCTGGTCTAAGCAAGTTTTTGAAAATGGATTCACTTTATATTCTACACAAGCAACTCAAAGACCTAATGATCCTGTTGAATTACGCTTAGTCATTTCAGCAGGAACACTTTTAGAATCATTAGATGAAAAAGGGGCTTTAACTACGCTATTGTCCTCGAATATTGCTAAACAAAAAGGAACTCTTGAGTATTTTAGTGCGGACAGTCAACCACTAGTCACTCTTGGCTATGATGAAGTGATTATTAGCATGAAGGTTCGAGAAAATGGCTCTAATGAGTCTGTTAAATCAGCTATCCAGATGATGAATCAACTAATAAGTTTTGATGAAAACACTATTATTGAACAACCTATCTCAAAAATAGAACAAAGTCATTTGATGGTAACTAAGCCATTAAATCCAAGAGATACATTTTGGTTGAATCGAATCCATGATTCTGTATTAGTTGGAGCTGAACCCTCATTAGAAAGTTTTTTACTTGAGAGGGAAAAAATTGAAAAATTCCACTCAAGCTGGATTACTCCTGATGCAATGAAATTATTCGTTGCAGGGAAAATTGATAATCGAATTCTTACAGAAGAAATTAATAAAAGTTTTGCTAAACTAACCGGAGTGCGTGGAAAAAATGCACCGGTGGCCGTTTTACAACCTCTGCGTGGAGGAGCTATTTTAGCTACGGTCAAAGAAGATTCAGTTACACTTAAACCTGCTTTAGAACATCCTATCATTTCTCTTTATTGGGACAGCCAGTGGCAACCCATTAAATCGTCTAGAGCCTTAGAAAAGTGGTGGGAGATGGAATTAGCAAGAGAAGCAATTTTTACCCGAATCAATAAAGAGCTTGGCGTTGAGAATAATGATAAACTCAAACTTAATATTGATTGTAATGTTGCCTTCCAGCGCCAGTTATGTGGTATTGGTATCAGTTATCCTCAAAACGAGTTACTGAATAAATTTCAAGTGTTTTTAAATCAACTGGTTGTTCTTGAAGAAAAAGGAATAACCGATGAAGAGTTTAAAAAACTTATCAATTTAAAAACTGAAGCTCTGGCTAATCTATTTGCGACTTATGCTAAAACAGAGCTGTCCACATTAATTGATAACAAAATTCAGGCTGAACAAAATGGGATACAAGACATATCTCTTGAAGATTATCAACAATTACGACAAGCGTATCTTGGCTCTGTGTCTAAGGAAAGCATTAATTTGGCTATATCTAAATTTTTATCTCAGGAGGCAACAATATTGATTCGTGAAAATGAGGACAGTGATGCATTAGATCCTGCTGTTTTCTTACAAAAATATCAATCAACTCTCTTTCCTAATTCTAAATAGCATAAATGCTGACAGAAGAATAAGTTGCACTAGCGTCTTAATCTTCTGTCGATTAATTTAATAAAAATTTAATGTTTATGTGTGTTTAATTATCTCATGCAATTAGCTATATACTCTTAGGCTTTGGTATAAAGAAGGATCTTTTTTTCTTTCTATTAAAATAGCCCATTTCTAGTCGATAAAATTTCATGTTGCTCACTTTTCGTATATAACTTGTGTTTTTGAGACTTCTTACACTTAGTCAAATGACATTAAAATATTGGACTTAAGTTGCAGGCGTAGTTGTGTTCTCACTTCCGTTCAGTTGGTTTTAAGTAATGCTAAAACCTGCACCTCGATATCAATTGTGTATATACAGAGAAAAGAGTAATGCTATGCTTGCATTCATGCTATTATGAAGTCTTTCCTGAATTAAAAATGTAAATTTGACTTAGATTCATATTTTTACTCTGTTGAAGATAATGAATGATTTAAAATAACTCAATAGAAAATAAAAACCATTCAGTAAAGATTATGATCATTCTTTAGGCCAAAGCCAAGCTGCACCTCTGACTCCGCTCGAATCGCCATGCTGTGCTTTAAGAATTGGGGTTTGAAATTCTCCGCCAAAAACCCAAGGCAAAATTAGGTCTGGCAAGGCATCATATAGTTTATCTATGTTACTCATACCGCCACCCAGCACAAATACATCTGGATCAAGTTGATTGATTACCTGTGCAATTGCTTTTCCAAGTCTGATTTGATAATTTTCAAATGCTTTGGAGGCAATAGGGCAATTTTGTTCAACTTTTTCCATTATAAGTCTTCCATTAATTCTTGGGCCATTAGAAAGACGCTGATAATCATTCATAAATCCTGTACCTGAAATAAAAGTTTCAATACAGCCTCTTTTCTGACAGTAACATAAAGTATCGTCACTGTAAGCAATGTCATCAGAATTCATCCAAGGTAATGGATTATGTCCCCATTCGCCGGCATTACCATTTGCACCAGAGTGAACTTTTCCATCAATTGCAATACCGGCACCACAACCAGTACCAATAATAATAGCAAATACGGTATTTTTACCTTGGCCAGCGCCATCAGTCGCTTCTGAGACAGCAAGGCAATTAGCGTCGTTAGCAACCCTTATCTCCCTATTGAGTCTTAATGATAGATCTTTATCAATTGCATGGCCATTTAGCCAGGTTGAGTTAGCATTTTTTACTTTACCCGTGAAAGGAGAAATAGTCCCTGGCATCCCTAGACCAACAGTACCTTTCAGATTTGTTTCATGTTCAGTAAGATTAACTAAATGAACCAAAGCATCAATCGTTTTATTATAATCACCTTGCGGAGAGTCTATGCGATGTCTGAAAATTTCAATTCCATTATCTGCTAATGCAATGACTTCTACTTTTGTGCCACCTAAATCTATCCCAATTCTCATTATATGTACCTTATACTATTATTGTAAAAGCAAAATGTGACTAATACTTAAGTCAAAGAGTTCTGTATTTAGTATTGCCATAGTGTCATTTTAGCATGTCTCCCATTCCAAATAAGATTGTTATTTTCAGGAAATGATGGAAAATGTCTAAGCGACGCTACACTTTCCCCTTCATTAATAAAAACTTCGAGAGAGGAATAATCGCCAAACACCTGAATATGAGTTAAAGGTTTTGAAAGGTAGAGTTTCCGTGTTGTGCCATATTCGGTTGCAAAGACAATCCCTGCATTTGTTCTATCAATTATGAAGCATTGTATTTTGGCATCATAACGGAGGATGAGTTGTTGGGTATTTTCTTCTTTACTAGCGTTAAATTCAGGACTACTTGCATAGAGAACCAGTTGAAAATTTGTAAATCCATTTAAGCAGGATGCCTCTAATTCAAATGTCTGGCAGCGACCTAAGAATGTATCTTCGACTATTTCGTTGTGAAATAAACGATTTTTCCTTAAATTGACCAGCTCTTTTATTGGTTTTTGTACTATTTTTCCGTTACAAAGATAAAGTTCTCTAGGTAAAGTCATGCAGTGTGCCCAACCATCCTTATCAGTTGGGTACGCTATTTCAGGAAGTCCCATCCAAGCAAATAAAATTCTTCGACCATCTGGCGCTGTAGTCGTTTGGGGGGCATAGAAATCAAAGCCAAAATCTAACTCCTCAAACTCACCATGAACGAAAGATAAACTGTGCAAATTGATCTGTGATCCTACAATATACCCCGATTGATAGATATTTTGATACTTATATTCTTGTGCCTCTATTCCCTGAGGTGAAAAAATTAAAATACCATGGGTTTCACCAGCAAAGTCTAAAGTAAAATAATCAGGACATTCCCACATATAACCAAAATCATCTAGTTGGGTTTGTATTTCCCCAAGCATTTTCCACTCTATGCCATCACGAGATGAGTAGATTACGGCTGTTCCTTTATAATTTATTGAACTTTGCGCACCAATTATTGCGTAAAATGTATTATCCTCGTACCATACTTTAGGATCCCTAAAGTGCTCAGTGTAGCCACTGGGAATAGAAGAGATCGCCTCATTAACAGTATAGATAAAACCATCTGAATCTAATTTTGCAATTACCTGCGAGCAGCTTCTTTGCCAATTGGTATCCCTTCTATTAGCAGTATAAAAAAAATGTAACTCTTCATTTAGGATAAAGGCACTTCCGGAGTAAGCCCCATGAGAATTGATTGCTTCATTCGGGACTAAAGCTACGCCACAATCAATCCAATCAATTAAATTTTTTGATTTAACGTGGTACCAATGCTTAAGTCCGTGAACTGGTCCTAGAGGAAACCACTGATAAAATAAGTGATAATATCCCGCAAAAAAGCAAAAACCATTTGGATCATTCATTAATCCGCAGGTAGGCTGAATGTGGTAACCAAGTCGCCATGGCGCATTCGTGACCCTTGTTTTTAGGGTTTCAAGGAAAAAAGCACTAACTTCTGTCAGTGGTGTGTACCGAATTTCTCTATCCCATTCAATTTTCTGGTTTATGCTGCTAAATTGTGTTTTTTTATTGTTCATTAGACTGCCTTTTGAGTTTTTTAGCAAAAAGAAAAGTTAAGCTAAAAGAAATTCCAAATGCAATGAACATTCCTATCACATAAGAAATAAGTGAATGGGGTGCAATCGAAATGATGCCAGGGAGTCCCGCGGCCCCAAGTGCGACAGCAAGTACATCCTGATAAGCAATAAAGGCACAAGCAAATCCAGAACCAATAATAGCAGCATAAAAAGGATAGCGTAATTTAAGATTAACCCCAAACATGGCAGGTTCAGTGATGCCTAGGAGTGCTGAAAAACCTGATGCTGAGGCAACACTTTTCATTTTTACTTCTTTAATAAGAAAAAATGTGGCCAGTGCGGCTGCACCTTGAGCTACATTTGACATAGCAGCTATTGGAAAAATGAATGATCCACCAGTTTCACTTATGTTAGCTAATAATTGCGTTTCTAATGCAATAAAACTATGGTGCATCCCTGTAATTACTATCGGCGCATAAAAAAATCCAAATAAAAATCCGCCTATAGCCCCGAGAGAATTAAAAAGCCATAAAATGCCAAACATTATCCATTCTCCTAATTCTCTAGTGATAGGACCTAGTAGAGTAAATGTTAATATTCCTGTAACCAGAAGAGCGAAAAGAGGTGTTAATAACATATCAAGTGCCGCAGGAATAAAACGCCTGAAACATTTTTCAAAGAAAGCTAGCACATAAGAGGCAACCAATACAGGCAATACTTGTCCCTGATAGCCTAATTTTTCAATTTGAAAGCCATACACATCCCAGTACGGAATAGCAGTTGCACTATTTGCCACGTAAGCATTCATTAAGTCAGGGTGAACCATAATCATGCCAAGTGCTGCACCAAGATAGGCATTTCCCCCAAATCTTTTTGTTGCTGAAAAACCTATGAGAACTGGTAAAAAAACGAATGCTGCATTAGCAAAGGTATTGATCATGCTAGCTAAATCTGTGAGAGCTGGGGTTTTATCTATTAATGATTCACCTGCATAAAAAAGATCTTTTGCAGTCAGAATATTATTGAGTCCCATCAACAGACCACCTGCCACAATAGCAGGAATTATGGGAACAAAAATATCTGATAACATTTTTACAAAGCGCTGCACTATATTCAGTTTTTCAAAGCTTGCGGTTTTGACGTTTTCTGTTGACATCTCACCTAGATCCAATTGTTTACTCAGCATATTATAAACCAGATTGACTGTGCCTGTGCCTAAGATCACTTGATATTGTCCACCTGTCGAAAAGGTCGCTTTTACCATGTCTATGGCGTTAATTTTTTTCTCATCAATTAACGTCTCATCTTTTATAACCAGTCTTAGGCGTGTAGCACAATGTGAAGCAGCCTGTATGTTGGACGCGCTGCCTAGCGCAGTAATAAGTTGTTGTGTTGCTAGTTCAATATTCACATGAAGCCCTCATTTAGTAGTGGACGAAAATTATAAAAGCTTTACTTTTAATTTATGGAATCGGTTCCATAAATTTACTTCTTCTTGTCACTAATGTCAACACTCTGGCGTTTTTTTAACGTAAATGTAGTACACAGTTGATGAGAATCAAGCTGGCATCCATGTGAAATGTTCTCTTTTTCAGCTGATGATAAATACAGAGCAGCAGCTGAGTTGGTAAATGTTTTTTTTAACTGAAGATAAGGATCATTTTCTTGCTTATTTGTTGTTTGACCAATCGTTTTATCTTGAGATAGCAAAATATACCTAAGCTTAAATGCTGCGATTTGTCCTGCCTCATAAAAGGGCAATTCAATGGTTGTTAATGAGGGATGAAGCATTTGAGTAAAGTCATATCCACCAAAACCAGTAAGACTAATGTCATTTGGGATCCTTATTTTCGCTTCAGACAAAGCTTTATAAGCCCCAAGAGCGATATTGTCTGTTGCACATAATAAAAGCGTGTAATTACTTTGTGCGTTGATTATTTTTTTCGTTAATTCATAGGCATCTTGCAGACTAAAAGAACAGAAATATCTCGTTAAGCTAATATCAGCTTCATCGAAGGATTTTTTAAAACCTAGCCATCTATTCAGACCTACTGCTAAGTCTTTTTCTTCTACACCAAGATATGCTATTTCTTTATGACCAAGTGATTTACAGTATTGACCTAATGAAAAGGCACCATCAAAATCTGGATAAGCAATATAAGGCAAAGTGGGATGAGTTTGACCTAAAAGTAAAATAGGAATGTTGGCTGATTCTAATTGATTAATGATTTTATGATGCCTTTTAGAAATAGCTGAAGCCAGCCAAACGATACCAGCTAGTTTTTGTTTACTTAAATTGTCCAATGCTTCGATTTCTCTATCAATTGATTGACTACAATTAATAACAAGCATCTGCATATTTACCGCATTGAGAGCATCATCCAATCCCATCAGCGTTCTCGATACAGCATAAGAGTCGATTCTTGGAATGACGACTCCAACCACTTTACGCTGTTTTGATTTTAAATTTTGAGCTGTTTGATTAGGGCTAAATCCTGTTGTTCGAATGATATTTTCAATTTGCAGTCGAGTTTTTTCACTGACATACCCGCCATTTAAATAGCGAGAAACAGTGCTTTTGGCAACACCAGCCATAAGAGCAATGTCATTGATATTATATGTTTTTCCCATTTGAAGTTTGTCCTAGACTAAATTAAATACGAGGAAATAGATTCATTATACACCATAAGACAACGGCCTTTCTTTATCATAACACCTTATGCTGAGTCAGTAATTAGACATCCTTAACTATGAATCAGTAGAACTAAGCTAATTTTTAATAAGATGAGTGCGTGATAAAAAAAGATTTTTATTGATTATGAGCAAAAAAATAAGATTTGCTTGCAAAAACCTAAAAAATTCGTAATAGTATGGCACAGTTGTCACGGGAGCTGAGTAAACTCGGCTGAGAGGAAAATTAATAATTTTCGACCGTCAAACTTGAACTGGATAATGCCAGCGCAAGGAGGCCTGCTCTTTTTTTACCCGTGCCCTCTACTATCTATCAACATTGGTTTAACCATTCGTTATATTAAAGGGTACTACTATGAATTCAAATCAGCCAAACATTACATTTCCTAACTCAGAGTTAAAGTTAACTCCCACCACTCAAGAAATTAATCAAATCGATATCAAGGTACCATCGACCCCACAAGATTTTGGTGTCGGTGCTCGTTTTACAGTGAATGTGATGAGCGATGATTATATTTCTATTATTTTAGATGCTTTAGCAAGCCCAACACCAAAAGAATTAAAAATTCAAACAGATGCAGTAAGTACCTTAATAAAAGGCTCAGAACGGAATATTTTAGATTATCTTTATACAGTCATCACTAAAATTGCTGCTTCTGGGCATCATGTTTCAGCCACGATTTTGCTTTCACGAGGTTGTCCTGGTGAAATCACATGCCAGCTACCTAACAGATCTTTAGCTACACATTCTACAAATATTTCGCTTGAAAAAACGGGCATTACAGTGTTAGCGCAGTGGTCGTTATATCCATTATTTGATGATAGACAAACCGCATTTTCTCATATGGACGATATCTATCGAGCAATAGATTTTGCAAAAGATAAAGGAACCTATCATAGAAGTACTCACTTTGTCACTGAATTGAAAGGTGATTTAGCGCAGGTGCTGGAAACGATTGCTATGGGTTGGATGTTAGTTGGTCAAACTGTTCAGCATGTTACTTCACACACAACGCTTTCTATCAACAGTCCAACTATGGCATTTTAATTAATAAATTCAATGGAATAAACAGGTGAGGGCGAAATATGTTCTTTAATAAAGGTTCGAAAGAAAGTTCAATAGCGACAAGAAAAAAAAATTGGTCAAGTAAAGAGGTCATGCTGTTAGTCGCTTTAGGATCCGTTTTTGGTGTGATTTATTACGCCTTTGTTCAACTCTTTTTTGTGCTGCAAATTCTATTAGGTCCCTATGCTGATCTGAGTCAACATATTTTATTTGGTGCTTGGCTGATGGTTGCCCCTATCGCACTCGCCATACTAAAAAGGCCATTAGCAGGTGTTTTTGCTGAATTACTGGCTGCACTAATTGAAGTAATTGTTTTAGCGTCCCCTTTTGGCGCAAGAGTTATCATATCTGCTCTTATTCAAGGAGCAAGTAGTGAATCAGCTTTTACTCTTACAAGATATCGCAAAGATAATTTATTTGTTTTTATGTTGTCAGGTTTCTTTGGAGGCTTATTTCCTTTTTTTTATTCTGCATTAATTAATGATTGGTTTTCCACTGATTTATTCTATCTAAGATTAATTTTGCAATTAATTTCGGGTGTTCTTATTGGTGGATTGGCTGCAAAGCTTTTGACTGATGCATTAATCAAAACAGGCGTCTTAGATAATTTCATCCATGTGGAACAAAAAAACAATGCAAGCTAACAGGGATCTTTTGTCAAGTGATATGAAAAATAGTTGTGATGAATCACTGGTTACACTTAAAAATGTTCATGTCACTTGCCCTAAAAGTGATCGTATTTTACTTAATCAATTGACACTTTCACTGTCAAAAGGGCAACATTGGTTATTAATAGGGCCTTCTGGCGGAGGAAAATCCACGTTATTGGCGCTAATAATAGGATTGATTCCTCACTTTATTTCGTTACGATTATCTGGTCACGTCAAAGTATCTGGCAAAGAGACTAATAACTTATCTGTTTTAGATATTTCTCACTTTGTCAGTTGGCTAAATCAAGATCCTTTTGTATCTTTAGCTTTGCCTATAGTAGAACAAAATATAGCTTTAGCGCTTGAAAATAAAGCACTTAGTGTTGATGAAATCAAACATAAAATTACGGAATCACTTTCTTGGGTCCAGATGGAAGAATATCAAATGCGAGAAGCATTAAAATTATCAGGCGGAGAATGTCAAAAGATAGCGTTAGCTGCGATTTTAGCTACAGATGCAGAGTTATTCTTATTAGATGAACCTACTTCTATGCTGGATACATCATCTATTGACTGTGTTAGTGAATTATTGATAAAACTATGGTCTAGCCAGAGAAAATGTTCCCTTTTGATTGAGCATCGACTTGATGATTTGGCAGCACAGAGAGGTTTTGATGGGCTTCCAGAAAATACACTGGTATTAAATTCTAAAGGAGAGCTCAAATTTGCTGGTAAGACTAAAGATATTTTAATAGAACAAGCAAAAAAGCTTCATTTAGATGGGATTTGGCTACCTTTAGAGAGTGAGTTATTTGCCTACACAGGCGTAAAATTTGGATTGAAGAGTGCTGAAAACCTTGAGTTTTTGGCACAATTAAAAAGTCAGTGGATAATTCATGGATTTTGGCAAAAACCAATTAAACAAAAAAAACAAGTATTTGCACCAACATCATTCAAGACTACAAAATCGATATTAACCCTCAAAGCCTTATTGACTGTTAATGGGCTGACAATAAAATCGAATAAAAAAAATACTCATTCTGCCATAATTGATCGCCCGAGTGTTCATCTAACCAAATCTCAATTAACAAAAACTCACTTATCCGTAGGGCAAAGAGTTATTGCAGAGGGAATTAATCTATCAATTTATCCTCGGGAGTGCATTGCCCTTCTAGGTCAAAATGGTAGCGGTAAATCCACTCTTTTGATGGCATTAGCGGGATTATTAGCGCATCAAAAAGAGTGGACCCTCTTAGGAGAAATAAACAAAGAGAGCCTCGCGATGATTTTTCAAAATGCTGAGCATCAGTTTATTCGCCAAACTGTAGAAGACGAAGTTGCTTGTGGTTTATTTAAAAATAATAAAGAACACATAGATAACGTCCTAAGACAGTTTCGTTTGTCTCATGTAGCGAAACAAAATCCTTTCAAATTATCAGGGGGCGAAAAAAAGCGTTTAAGTATTGCTAGTATGACTTTACTTGATAGAAAAATTTTTCTAGCTGACGAGCCGACCTATGGACTTGACAGACAAGATACATGTGTAGTGATGAATAGATTTATGCAACTGAGAGACAAAGGATGTGCTGTATTATTCACATCACATGATTTTAGATTAGTTACTACTTATGCAACCAGAGTGCTTTATCTTGATAAAGGCAAAATAGTTGCTGATTGTACTCCCTATGAATTTTTTAAAGAAAAATGGAAAGAGGTGGGAGGGGGCATTAAAGTGCCTGAATTAATTAGCTATCTTGTAAGTCATTTCAATCCCAAAGAAGTATCGAGTATTTTATTTAAAATGGAACAGATGAGTTATGCTAAAAAAATCAGATCGTAGCAACTGGCTTTACGCTAGAAATCCAACTATAAAATTCTTCGTCTTATTAATGCTAACATTTAGTGCAGGGTTTATTTTTGCACCTTGGAGTTTACTTATTTTATGGTTTTTTGCATTATTAGGCTTTTATTTAAGTAGTTCATTTTCTTTTGTCGAGATTTTGAGAATGCAAACCCCCTTTCTTTGGGTAAGCTGTGTTATATTTATGGTAAATTGTATCTCTAGACCTGGTAATATTATAGCATCTGTGTGGATATTTAATATTACAAGCGAAGGAATGATTATAGCAACTGCTTTGGTTTTAAGGACTCTATTTATTGGGGCTATATGCATAGCATTTATAAAAAGTACCTGCCCTAATGCCCTTATGCAAAGTTTGAATCAGCATGCTAAGTTGAGTATTCGAGTAAGCTATGCTGTCATGACGGGTTTTAGAATTGTTCAATTATTGAGTTATGACTGGCAAGTTATAGTTGCTGCGCAAAGATCGAGGCACATAACATTACAATCATCTATACGAAACAGCCGAGTAGATAATATTTTTCTCAAAGCTAGAATTTATAAAAAAGCTATTCTCAGCTTGATGGTAAGTGCCATCAGGAGATCTGAAAGAATTGCCTATACGCTTGAGTCAAAAGGGCTTGGAAGAGTACCAAAAACTTACTTATACGATGTCCCCTTAACGAGTTTAGATTATCTATTTGCCTTAATGAGTGTAGGGGTAATACTTATTCTATTGCTGGTCGAGTATATTTGATTTGATGTTATTAATCCCTAATTCGATTTAACAAAGAATTTTTTTAAATAATCATAAAACCATTTTATGGGATATTTTTTTAAATGATGAGTATGGTTTGGGTTTAGGTGTTCTTAACTATTTAAATGTAATGTAGATAAATTGAAGTTTGACTTCTCTGATTGCATGAAGCGCAGGGAGGTTGTAATTTTAGGTGTATAAGCCTTGCTGATATACTAGGTATTGTAATGTGTGATGTTAAGCATGAAAATCATAACAATATCAAGTTAATTATTTGAAATTGTTATGATTTTACTTGTATTTCTTAACGATTATTGATTAATAACAGTTAAAATTTCGGTAATATTAATAATTGATTTTTCACCAGTAATACGATTTTTATATTCAACTTTGCCCTCATCAAGATTTCTATCGCCTATTACTATAGTATGGGGGATCCCAATCAGTTCCATATCAGCGAACATGACACCTGGGCGCTCATCTCTGTCATCAAAAAGCACATCAAAACCTTTATCCTTTAATGTGGAATATAAGTTTTCAGCGGTTTCCTTAACTCTAAATGATTTTTTCATGTTCATAGGAAGAATAACGACATCAAAAGGTGCTAGGGCTTTTGACCAAATGATACCTTTATCGTCATGACTTTGTTCAATTGCGGCAGCAACTATTCTTGTTACTCCAATACCATAGCAGCCCATTGTCATTACTTGATTTCGACCATCTTCCCCTTGAACTGTAGCCTTCATTGCTTTGGAGTATTTATCCCCTAATTGAAAAATATGACCCACTTCAATACCACGTTTAATAAGGAGGGTGCCTTTGCCATCAGGGCTAGGATCACCTTCCTGTACATTTCTAAGATCAGCAATTAATGTCGGAGCTGGTAAGTCTCTTTGCCAGTTAACACCAAAATAGTGCTTATTATCCACATTAGCCCCTACAGCAAAATCACTGAGTACAGCAACCGATCTATCCACAATCATGGGTATTGAAAGATTAATTGGACCTAAAGAACCTGTTGATGCTCCTAAAACAGCTTTAATTTCATCCTCTTCGGCAAACTGTAGTGGGGACGCTACTTCAGGTCTTTTTTCTGCTTTTATTTCGTTTAGGGTATGATCTCCTCGGATCAAAAGCGCAATTAATTTGTATCCGGTTTCTTGCGCATAAGCTTCATCCGCTTTGACTATTAAAGTTTTAACGGTTTTATCTATTGAGAGTTTAAACTGTTCAACCAGCTCATTAATTGTTTTTGCATTGGGTGTATCAACTAAACTCATTTCTTCTAATGGAGCAGGGGCTGACGTCTCTAGAGTAATCGCTTCAGCGAGTTCTATATTTGCTGCGAAATCAGATTCTGTTGAAAATACAATATCATCTTCACCGCTATTAGCTAGCACTTGGAATTCGTGAGAAGCGCTGCCACCAATAGAACCCGTATCCGCTTGCACAGCTCTAAAATCTAAGCCTAGTCTAGTAAAAATAGCACTATAAGCATCATACATCGCATCATATGTTTTTTGTAAACATTCACTATTTGTGTGAAAAGAGTAAGCATCCTTCATAATAAACTCGCGAGATCTCATGACACCAAATCTTGGTCTGACTTCATCTCTGAATTTAGTTTGAATTTGATAAACATTAATTGGTAAATGTTTATATGAACTGACTTCATGTCTAAGTAAATCGGTAACAACTTCTTCATGCGTAGGGCCTAGTACAAAAGGACGATCTCCTCGGTCGACAAAACGTAATAACTCTGGACCGTAGTCATCCCAACGCTGACTTTCTTGCCATAAATCTGCAGGTTGAACCACAGGCATTGATATTTCAATAGCACCAGCACGATTCATCTCTTCGCGAACCACAGTTGCCACCTTGTTTAGTACTCTTAAACCTGTGGGTAACCAAGTATAAAGGCCAGAGGCTAATTTTCGAATCATTCCTGCTCTGAGCATCAATTGATGACTGATAACTTCCGCATCTGCTGGTGTTTCTTTCAGCGTGGATAGTAAATATTGTGTTGTACGCATGGCGTTTTCCTGTATTCTAATTAACCAAATTTCAAAATTTGTTGCAGATATAATCCATAATGGGTTTTAGATAATGCTTGAGAGGCTTCTTGGAGTTTATCTTTACTCAGCCAGCCTTGCCTAAAACCAATTTCTTCAAGACAAGCAATTTTGAATCCTTGTCTTTTTTCAATTGTACTAATGAATTGAGATGCATCTAAGAGACTTTCATGGGTACCAGTATCTAGCCATGCAAAACCACGTCCAAGTAACTGAACATTTAGTTTACCTGCATCTAAATACATCTGGTTAAGTGTTGTTATTTCAAGTTCTCCTCTGTGAGAAGGTTTTACCTGCTTCGCTAATTCCACAACATCTTTATCATAAAAATAAAGACCTGTTACTGCCCAATTCGATTTGGGATGAGCTGGTTTTTCTTCTAAGGATATCGCTTTAAAGTGATTATCAAATTCAACGACACCAAAACGCTCAGGATCCATTACCTGGTAACCAAAAATAGTCGCACCTGACTCGTGAGAAGTTGCCTGAGCCAGTTTTTCCGCAAAGCCTTGGCCATAATAGATGTTGTCACCTAAAACTAATGCACATCTATGATTATTAATGAAGTCTTCTCCAATCAAGAAAGCCTGTGCAAGGCCATCAGGGCTAGGCTGAATTTCATAAGAGAGATTGATACCAAATTGCTCTCCACCGCCTAAGAGTCTTTTGAATGCTGGTAAATCATCAGGTGTGGTAATAATGAGTATATCTCTTATTCCTGCTAGCATGAGTACAGAAATAGGGTAATAAATCATAGGTTTATCATAAATAGGTAATAATTGCTTTGACACGCCACGAGTTATTGGATGTAAGCGAGTGCCTGAACCTCCGGCGAGGATAATGCCTTTTATATTTTGTTCTGGAACGATGTTATTCATAGGGTTTAAGGTTCACCTTGTGCTTATAGTCTTTGAAATTGAATTAATTAAATTAAAAAAGTTTATCAATGAGGCGTTAAATTTACTTCTTAACACCTAAATTTACACCTAATCTTTCACCTTGGTAGGAACCATCTTTAACTTGTTGCCACCAATCTTGATTTTCTAGATACCAGATAACTGTTTTTTTAATACCAGATTCAAATGTTTCTTTTGGTTTCCAGCCTAGTTCTTTATCAATTTTGCTGGCATCTATGGCATATCTCACGTCATGGCCAGGTCTATCTGTAACAAAGGTAATTAAGTCTTCATATTTTTGTATTTTACTTGGTTTGTTAGGAACAAGTTCTTCTAAGAGTGAACAAATTGTTTTAACCACATCAATATTCTTGCGTTCATTATGCCCACCGATATTATATGTTTCTCCTACTTTACCTTTTGATATCACGGTATAAAGAGCGGCAGCATGATCATCTACATATAGCCAATCTCGTATTTGACCACCATCACCATAGACCGGCAAAGATTTTCCCTCAAGCGCATTAAGGATCATAAGAGGAATTAGTTTTTCTGGGAAATGAAAGGGCCCGTAATTATTTGAGCAGTTAGTTACCAGTGTAGGTAAACCATAAGTTCTGTGCCAAGCTCTAACAAGGTGATCGCTTGCTGCTTTTGATGCAGAATAAGGACTACTTGGTGCGTAAGGGGTAGTTTCTGTGAAAAAATCATCCGTACCATGCAGATCGCCAAAAACTTCATCGGTTGAGATATGATGAAAACGGAAAAGGGCTTTCTTTTCATTACTTAAAGACTGATAAAAGTGGCGAGTTGCTTCAAGGAGCGTATAGGTGCCAACTATGTTTGTTTCAATAAAGGCAGAAGGGCCATCAATTGATCTATCAACATGGCTCTCAGCGGCTAAGTGCATTACTGCATCGGGTTGATAATTATTAAAAACGTTTTGAATTGCCGTATAATCACATATATCAGCTTGGACAAAAGTAAATCTCTCATTATTTTCAAATTGCTTTAGTGAATTTAAATTGCCTGCATAAGTTAATTTATCAAGGACTAAGACACTATCATTGGTAGAATCGATGATATGGCGTACAACAGCTGAACCTATAAATCCAGCACCACCAGTTACAATAATTTTCATAAGGATCCTCAAATTGGAAGAATAAAGATGTTAATAGATTGTTTAATTCTACCATAAATTAAATCAACAGTTAACTTTACTCTTATCTATAATTAGGCGATTAGCTGGAGTTAAACTATTCATTTTTTTCATTGAATCGATCATATTCAAATTGTGCAGTTGCAATCCACGCACTCGTATAAAGAGTTAAAATGGCAAACAAATAAAAAAACATCATTAAAGTAAGTAATGAACCAAAAACCGCTGCCGATGGAGAGCTACTCAAGATAGGAAGAAATTTTGACATTCCGTATTTAATGATTTCAAATCCAACTGCGGCTAGCACGGCTCCACGTAAAAGTAGTTTTTTTGATGGACGTCTTGAGGGTAAGGAGATAAATACCCACATAAAAACTAAATAGTTAGCTGTGAGTGAAATTGTCAGGGTAAATAATCTTACAATATACTGCAGAAACATACTGTTTTCTAATGCCAAAAGTTCAACCAAGAGATATTGTTTCGAGATCGCAAATGAACTGATTAAAATTGTGATGATAATTGCAAAAACGAGTCCAACTAAGCTGATAAAATCCAAAAGGTATTGTTTTAAAAAAGAGTGTTTTACCTCGTCATCACCTGCAATTTCCTCGGATGTCTGAAAACGTATGGCTTTTCTTAAGTTCGTCATCCATCCTACGCTAGAATAAAATGCAATCACAAGCCCCATGATCCCAACAGATGTTCTTTGATTAATGGCTGTATCTATAATGTTTTTAAGTGTGTTAGCTAAATTTTCATCCCCAATGTTGCTGACTATTTTTTCTTGTATTTGTTGGAGATATTCAGGGTTATTGATTAAAAAACTTCCCAAGCCCGCAAAAGAAATCATAAGGACGGGAATTAATGACAGGAATGAGAAAAAACTGATCCCTGCACTGAGTTGTAAGCCCATCCTAGAATCAAAGCGTTTAAAGGCAGTGATATGATGTTTTAAAGGCGGAAAATTCAAAATCATTCTAATAATTTTTTTAAAAATTTGAAGCATAACTGAGCAAACCCTTTGCTGTAAAAGAAAACAAACACAAGTCTAACATGTAAAACACGGAATAAAATAATATTTACAAGTAAATAATTATTATTAAAAGATCAACGACTATATTTTAAAATACTTATAAGGGATAAATGCCAATACGGCATTAGTTGTTAAGCTATTTCATCACTTATTGACATATAATTCAAATATCGCTACAAGTCACTTTAAATCTCAGATGAGAATATCCGCTTGAAAATTGACCTTATAATTAAACAAGTTGATTAGTATTATGAAGTTCATTTAGCCATCGGTCATCTGAATGAAGAGGCTTCTGTCCTAGAAAGTTTATCTTACAAATTATGCCTCATTTCTGCCACTATTCCCCTGACTGAATTCATTTTTTAGTAAAGAATATATTTTATGATCAATAAATATGCCATTCACTAACTCATTTTCTCTGGCAATGCCTTCAAATTTAAATGCAAATTTTAACGGGATAGATTCACTTTTATTGTTGCCAACAGCACATCGAATCACTACTTTATTAAGCATTAACTCATAAAATCCTCTTTGGAGTAGAAAGTTTACTGCAAATTTCACAAATCCTTTCCCTTGGTATTTTTCACTGATCCAATAACCTACATAACCAATTTTATTTTGTTTATCAATTTTGTTAAAAGATACTGTACCAATAGGCTTCATATCAAACAGTATAATATAAGTTTCAGCTGTACCTTCTTCCATCTCTTTTATAGCGTTTTTAATAAAATATTCTGAATCTTTAATATGAGTTACATAGTTAGGCCATGCTAACCAGACAGACAAATACTCTCTGTTATCTGATATGAGTGAAAAAAGATCTGTGGCAAATTTTAAGTCTGGTTTTGCCAGGTTTAATTGTTGAAATTCACTATTATTCATCATATTGTTGCCCTATTAAATAATTATATGTTCATTTAAAAAGAGTTGTAGGCTGAAAGCTATTAGCATTGCCGATTTTTTGTAGGATGACTGCTCACCAGTCTATTGTGCGACTCTTTGCTCAAGAATCTATGATCAAGAATCTATGATCAGAAACGATGAGCACCACCAATTTTAAATCTCTTATCCCTTTGTGTTGGATGTGAATGCCATATTGAGGTCGCTATCATGTTCTTTATCGCAAATAGGGCAAATCCAGCAAAATCTATGCAAGGGCATCAAAGCCATCTTATGATTGAAGCAATGGCACGTGTTAGAAGTGAAGCTGGGCTTTTACAATATGTTTAGCGAGTTGCGAAACTTTGCTGGTCAAATTTTAATAAAACTATGCCAACAAACTATGCCAACAAACTATGCTAAGACTCTCTCGGAATTTTTCAAGAGAGTAATTTAAAATTTAAAGTAAGGCCAAGTGATTACTTTAATGACTGCATTGGATCTTTAAAATGGGCTATGGCTATAAGAAATTCAAGCTAAACTATAACTATAATTAACGAATGAACAGGTGGTCTTAACAGGCCACCTTGAAATAAAAGCGGTATATAGAAAACGTAAATTATAGTATCAGTATTTGCCTAATAGTTACGTAAATTTATAAATGCATGGTTTATTTTTTCTGCAGATTTTATTGCTGGCGTACTTTCAACCCCGGAATTAAAATCTAGCCCACCACAATTAAAATTAGCAGCTTCTTTGCAGTTATCAGGAGTCAGACCGCCAGCTAATAAAATATTTGAAAAATCCTCATGACGATGATCACTAAATACCGACCAATCAAAAGTCTTACCTGTTCCTCCTGGACCATGATCAAAAACATAATTATCGATATTAACCCAATCTCGTGAGGGTAATTTTTTCTCAATACTTAGGGCTTTCCATATTTGACATGCTGCAGGCAATTTTTTTCTTAGCATATTGACATACGCTTGATTTTCCTGCCCGTGAAGTTGAATCGCTGATAAATTTAACTCGTCGGCTATAGATGCGATATGATCAATATTATCGTTTCTAAAAACACCAACATAATCTAAGGGTGCACCGAGCATGATATTTTTTGCTTGAGTCACAGAAATATGCCGAGGGGTGTTTTGAACAAATATCAATCCACCGTAAATTGCACCAGCATCATAGGCTGCTTTCGCATCTTGTGCTCGAGTGAGTCCACAAATTTTATTACGTCCAAAAAGAATTTTTTTGATCTCTTTTTCTAAATTATCTTCAGCCATGAGGGCGCTACCTATAAGAAAACCATCAACATAGTTGCTAAGACGTCTCACATCAGGGTATTGGCGTATTCCAGACTCACTGATGATAATGGTATCTTCGGGTATTTTAGGTGCTAAATTTAGTGTGGTTTGAAGATTAACGCTAAGATCACGTAAATCTCGATTATTAATACCAATGACTTTAGCACCAAGTTCAATGGCTCTTTGTAGTTCAATTTCATTACTGACTTCGGTTAGAATGCCCATATCAAGTTCATGAGCTACAGCTGAAAGTGATTTATATTGATCATCATTAAGAACCGACAACATCAACAAAATAGCATCAGCTTGATGGTGCCTAGCAAGTTTTATTTGATATTCGTCAATAATAAAATCTTTACATAAAATGGGTTGGTGTACAAGGGCGCTGACTTTAGGTAGATAAGAAAAATCCCCTTGGAAATAAGGTTCATCAGTTAAAACAGATATGGCTGCTGCATAATGTTTATAAATAGTAGCTATAGCTTCAATGTCAAAAGTAGGTCTTATCACGCCTTTAGAGGGCGAAGCTTTCTTGCATTCCAAGATAAACTGACATTGAGTCTTAGTAAATGCTTGATAAAAACTTCTGGTGGACTGAGTTAAAAGGCTATTAAAAGAATCGAGTGGAAATGTTTCTTTTTTATGCATAATCCAGGAGATTTTATCAGTTAAGATTTTTTCAAGTACCGTCTGTTTTAATTCTTGTGGAATAGAATAAGCCATCGCGTGCTCCTTGTTAATTCATATAGTGCGTTAATTAAAAATTGAATAGGGCATAAACTAAAAATCGTTATTTGTTATATAATTATAATAATTAGAGTCATTGCATAAATTGTACATAATTGCTATACAAAAGTTTACCGCTGATGGCAAATGAAACTATCACTAACATCGGACGAATAATTTTTTGCCCCTTAGAAATCACTAATCTTGCGCCGATATTTGCTCCGATAATTTGACCTACAAGCATAATTATACCAAGAGGCCACAAGATATTACCTGTCAAACTGAAGAACAATAAGCTGGCAAAATTTGAAGTGAAATTCATGACCTTGGCGTGTGCGGTAGCATTAACAAGATTAAAACCCATCAAGGTTACAAATGCCAAAGCAAAAAAAGAACCTGTAGCTGGGCCAAAAAAACCATCATAAAAACCAATGAGTCCTGTAAAAGCTCCCATTGTAAAATAACCTATCTTTGCAGGTCTAGTCTCTTGCCCCAATTTGGGAGAAAATAAAAAATAGAAACCTATAATGAAAATCATGACAGGTAATAAAAGTTGCAATACTTGGGCAGATATAAACTGGATAAGAGACGCACCGAAAACTGCGCCACAAAAAGTAGTCGCAATAAGTGTTTTACAACGGTTTAAATCGACTATTTTTTTTCTAATAAAATATAAGCTAGCCGAAAAAGATCCCCCTACAGCTTGTAATTTGTTGGTCGCAAGTGCTTCAACCGGGGTCATACCAGGAACAGTCAAAAGAATTGGAATTGTTATCAATCCCCCACCTCCAGCAATAGAATCTATAAATCCTGCTATTAGAGCAACAGCAAATAAAATTAACAAGAGGCTGGGACCATATAGGGTGAAAAAATCTGCTAGATATTCCATAGTATGCCTTAAGAAGTAAATTTTTTATTAGAAAAATAAATATTCAAAGAGAGACCAGTCATTATTAATAGTGCAGCTAATCCTTCATATAGGTGCAATCTTTCATTTAGTATTAAAAAAGCGGAAAGCATGCCAAAAACAGGTACTAATAAAGAAAGTGGGGAGACAACAGTCGTACCATGCTTATACATAAGCCAGAACCAGAGACTAAATCCTAACAAGGTATTTCCAATCGATTGCCAAAGTATACTAGCCCAAGCATAAAAAGGCGCTTTAGAGATACTATCAATAATTGCATCTATCCCATCGAGAAAAAGTGACATGAATGATAGTGGAATGGATGAATAGAGGCTACCCCATATAAGGAAGTTCATCATTTTGACTTTCCCTACTTTTCTAGCAACGATATTACTACATGCCCAGGAAAAGGATGCAATTAAACATAAACCTAATCCAATTATTGTGATATTGCCGACGTTATTTTGAATCCCTGACATTGCAATCAATATAAATCCAATAATACAAATAGTAATTGAGATTAATTGATATTTATTTGGAACATCTTTAAATATAATAAATGAGAGGAATAAAGAAAAAAATATTTGCGATTGCATTAATAAAGAGGCAATGCCTGGGGATATGTAGCCTTGAAGGGCGAAAAATAAAATACCAAATTGACCAAAACCTAAGAAAAAGCCATTAAGCATTAGATACTTAACAGGAATGTCAGGTTTTTTAAAGAAAAAAGCCCAAGGTAAAAATGTCAGTATAAATCTGAGTGCAGCAAATAGAAATGGTGGGAAATATTGTAGACCATAGTGAATGACAACAAAATTTGTGCCCCAAATGCAGGTGACCAAAACAGCAATTAAAATATCTCTAACTGGCATAGCATCTCCCAAATCTGACTATGAGTAATGTCAATTATTATAAATGAGAGTATTTATTGATAAGTTGATAGATAAATAAATACAAGTCACTCGCACGGAAAGTCATAGAACCTTAGGAAAATTAACCCATAATACTAAGCTATATTATGGGTTAATTCTATTGTAAAAATTAATAAGAATAAGAATGTAAGTATGATCTATTTTAGAATAGGTACAGTCGTTTTAACATCTGCGTTTTGGCCTCTATGTCTTAAAAAATGATCCATTAATACAATCGCCATCATTGCTTCTGCAATGGGTACAGCTCTTATCCCAACACAGGGATCGTGTCGTCCTTTAGTTATGATTGGGGATGAGTCGCCAAATTTATTAATCGTTTGTCCTGGTGTAGTTATACTTGATGTTGGCTTTAATGCTATATGCGCATCTATAGACTGGCCTGTACTTATGCCACCTAAAATCCCTCCTGCGTAGTTGCTTAAAAAACCATTAGGGGTCATAGTGTCTCTATGTGTACTGCCTCTTTGATTTACAACTGAAAATCCTGCACCAATTTCTACTCCTTTGACTGCATTAATGCTCATTAGGGCGTGTGCAAGATCTGCATCTAATCTATCAAAAACAGGTTCGCCAAGGCCAACAGGAATATTTTCAGCCACAATACTGACTTTTGCACCAACTGAATCACCAGATTTTTTTAGTTCTCGAAGTAAGGCGTCTAAATCATCAAATTTAGCTGGATCGGGACAAAAAAAAGCATTTTCTTCGACATAATCCCAATTTTTCAAGTCGCACTTTACATCTCCCATCTGAGATAGAAAACCTCTTACCGTCGTACCAAATTTTTCAAATAAGTATTTTTTAGCGATGGCGCCTGCGGCAACACGCATAGCTGTTTCACGTGCAGATGATCTACCACCGCCACGATAATCTCTTAGGCCATATTTTTGTTCATAAGTGTAATCCGCATGTCCTGGTCTAAAAAGATCCTTGATGGTGCTATAATCTTGTGAACGTTGGTCGGTATTCTCAATTAGAAGACCGATGCTTGTTCCTGTCGTTACACCTTCAAAAACACCTGAAAGAATTTTAATTTCATCAGCTTCACGTCTTTGAGTTGTATACTTAGAGGTTCCTGGTTTACGTCTATCAAGATCAATCTGAATATCAGCTGCACAAAGTTTTAGACCTGGAGGTACGCCATCGATAATACAACCTAATGCTAAGCCATGCGATTCACCAAAAGTGGTTACTCTAAAGTGTTGTCCTATGCTATTACCGGCCATGCAAATTCCTTAATAAAATATGAGTAAAGTTATAGAGAATAGAATGCTTGAGCAACTACACAGTCACCCTCTAATTCAATATGAGGTGTTTTCATTGACACAAAACAGGATTGTCCTGGAAGTAGGGTAATCTCATCATCATTTGCTTGAATTCGAGCTTTACCTTTTACACAAAAGAAAATACTAGCGCCTTCGAGATTAATGCTAGATTTTGAGTCAATTTTGCTATGGTAAATACTGAAACGAAAATCATCGACAGGGATCGGGAAATGAGAAATAATCCCTACTTTATTGGGTTTCATAGGCAAAGAATCTAGTGCGGTGGGAATAAATTCTAAATTGGACATCAATTCTGAGATGTTGATATTTTTTGATGTCAATCCAGCTCTTAGTACATTGTCAGAATTAGCCATGATTTCTAACCCAGTTCCACTTAAATAAGCGTGGGGGGTATTTGCGTACAAAAACATTGCTTCACCAGCTTTTAAGTGGATCACATTGAGTAGTAAAGGCGAGAAAGCACCCATATCTTCTGGGTAGATATCTAAAATAGTGCTAATCGTTTGCCAGGTCAGTTGATGGTTTTTATTGAAAATATCAAGTGCACTGATATTTAAATTTACATGATGACGAAGTTGTTTTAATAAAAAAAACTTATCATCACCCGTAAGTTTTAATAAGCCTTCAAACAGTTCACTAAGGCTCTTTTCATCAGGTTGAGTAATAAAATTAGAGAAAAGGGCATGAGTATCCTTAAAGGGTAAAATCAGTTGGCTAATATCCTCTAAAGTCCTAAATGCATTCATGGCAATAAAATCAGTCAGAGCATAAATCAACTCAGGTTTGTGATTGGCATCTTTATAATCACGTACAGGAGAGTCTAAAGGGATCCCTTGTTTATTTTCTTTTTCGAAACCCAATTCAGCAGATTTTTTATTAGGATGCACTTGAATGGACAAAGGTGTTTTTGCACAGAGAACTTTAAAAAGGTAGGGTAGTTCTTTGAATTTGTCCGCAGCTTTTTGACCTAAATTACCGACTAAGTCCTTTTCAATGTATGATTTAAGTGTTTCTAGCGACATGATGTCCTCAGACACAATTCCTGAAGACATACTAAAAATTGGTGCAAACAAATTGTCTTTTTTGATTATTCTAGAGCTACTTTTAGGATGAGCTCCCATCCATACTTCTGCCATAGGAAGGTGCTCATTGTTATCTATGCCGAATAACTCAGTTAGAGCAGTTTCAGATCCCCAAGCATAATTTTGAATGGTATTGTGTAGTTTATACATTCAAAAACCTCAATTATTGAATTAATATTTAATTTATTAGTTTAAAAGAGAATTTACATAAATTCCAAAAACGTATGGTGTTCATGGCTGAATTCAGCCTATTGTGAGTATAACAGCTGTAATTAAATTACAAAACAAAAGTAGACAATTAAATCGCATTAAGCAGGCTTATAAATGCTTGTTCATCTAATACTTTTACTCCTAGGCTATTTGCTTTTTCAAGTTTACTCCCAGCCGCGTCTCCTGCGATAACAAAATCTGTTTTTTTAGAAACACTGCCACTGACTTTAGCGCCTAGAGCAATCAGTTGATCTTTCGCTTCATCTCTGGTCATCTGACTCAAAGTACCTGTCAATACAACGGTTTTTTCAAAAAATAGATTATTCTTTTGGTTGGCCGAAGGCAAGTCCATTTCATCTAGCTTAGGGAATGATAATCCAACTTTATCAGATAAGAGCGTTTCGATAAGTTTCAAATTATCTTTATCGTTGAAAAATTCTCGAATGTTATGGGCAACAATTTCACCTATATCCGGAACTTCCTTTAAAGAAGCTTCAGAAGCATTTATAATAAGCTGTATGTCCTTATAATGATTTGCTAAGTTTGTCGCAGTAGACTCCCCTACGTCCTTGATACCAATAGCATAAATAAGCCGAGACAAGGTCGTTTTTTTAGATTTTTCAATCGCATTTAGAATATTGGTCGCTGATTTTTCCCCCATACGATCTAAACTGCTCAAGATAGATTGAGTGAGTGAGAAAATATCTGCAGGGGTTTGCAGATATTCCTTATCAACTAATTGTTCTATTAATTTATCACCGAATCCTTCAATATCTAAGGCACGCCTAGAAACAAAGTGCTTTAAGGCTTCTTTCCTTTGCGCAGAGCACGCCAGGCCAGCAGGACAACGAACAGCAACTTCTTCTCTTAATTGAATAAGCGCTGTGTGACAAATAGGGCAAGTAGTTGGGAAGACGACTTTTTTAGCCGTTTGAGGTCTTAATGAATCAATGACTGCTACAATCTTAGGTATGACGTCTCCAGCACGTCTTATTGTGACCGTGTCACCTATGTGGATATCTAAACGATTTAATTCATCTTGATTGTGTAAAGTGGCATTACTGACAACAACGCCTGCAACTTCTACGGCATTAAGTCTTGCAACAGGTGTTATAACACCAGTTCTACCTACTTGAAACTCTACATCAAGTAGTTGGGTAGGAACTTCTTGAGCAGCAAACTTAAAGGCACTTGCCCACCTAGGGGCGCGCGAGACAAACCCTAATTTTTCTTGTAACTTTATATCATTCACTTTGATGACTACGCCATCAATATCGTAGCCTAAGCTATCGCGCGTAGTTTCAATCTCCTTAAAGTACGCCAATATTTCGTCTTTACTTCTCAAGCGCCGCATCCATGAATTTGTAATAAACCCCCAGTCAGAGAGTTGTTTTAAGCGATCATAATGATTATCTGGCAATGCTGATCGCTTTGATGAATCAAAGATTATCTCGCCTAGACCATAAGCACAAAAAGTCAATGGTCTTGTTGCAGTAACGTTAGGATCTAATTGTCTTAAAGAACCTGCTGCGGCATTTCTTGGATTAGCAAACGTTTTGACCACTTTGTCTTTTCTACTTTGGGATAATAACTGTTCATTCAGCGTATCAAAACCTTGGTGTGTCATAAAAACTTCACCTCTGACTTCAAGTACTTCTGGATAGCTTTCACCTAAGAGCACCAAAGGGATGGATTTAATTGTTCTTATGTTTTGAGTAATATCTTCACCAGAACTACCATCACCACGGGTAGCTGCTTGGACAAATACGCCATTTTCATATCTTAGACTCACTGCAAGGCCATCCAGTTTTAGTTCACAGCAAAATTCGATTTCAGCGGGATTATATTCAGGTAATCTTTCATAAATACGATTATAAAACTTGATGAATTCCTCCTCATTAGAGCATTTATTAAAAGAAAGCATTGGAATGACATGATTGACACTTTTAAATGCACTGAGTGGATGAGCACCTACGCGCTGAGTCGGTGAGTCGGGCGTGATTAGATGTGGGTTAGACTTTTCTAGGGCAACTAATTCATCAAACGTCTTATCATAGACAATATCTGGGACAATCGGTTTATCTAATACATGATAATGGTATTCATATTCACGTAACTGTTTTTTAAGTAGATTCAGTTGCTTTTGTATTTGTTCTGTCATAGCTATTTTTTTCTAGTAAAATGTAATTAGTTAATATAATATTTATGGATTAATGAGTCTCTAAAGTCCTTCTTCGGACATCTCATCTAGAGAAAGAGTGAAGCTTGGAACAAATATGCGCATGAAATAATCCATTTCGTTTGAATTATCTTTAGCCAATGTTTTTTCTAGTCTAGTTTTGGCTAATAAAAATTCATTATTTCCAGCAGAAAGTTCTTCTAGGCATTTAAGATAGGCACATAATGTATCTGCTTGTTTAACAATAATTTTGGTTGATTCATCCACAGTGGCACTATTAAAAAGCCAAGCAAAATCAGACTGTAAAGCTTCAGGTAGCATAGAAAGCATTTTATGCTCGGCAATTTTTTCAATTTTTTTAAACTCTTCTGCTATCTGAGGATTGAAATATTTAATTGGAGTTGGCATGTCGCCAGTCAACACTTCACTGACATCATGATAAATGGCATATAAAGCTATTTTCTCTGGGTTTAGTTGCCCATCAAACACTCTATTTTTTATTACTGCCAGCATATGTGCAACAAAAGCGACTTGTAAGCTATGCTCAGACACGTTTTCTGTTCTAACATTTCTCATCAGCGGCCAACGATTTATCAGTTTAAGTCGTGAAATTTGAGCCATAAAGTGGCTAGTACTTTTATCTATAGAATTCATCATCGTCTCAATTAGTCAATAAAAATAAACTTCGCTAAAAATAATAAAGAAACGATTATGACACACGGATTGAGAGATCTGAATTTTCCAGTCCCAATTTTCATTAAACAATAACTAAAAAATCCAAAAGCAACGCCTTCTGTTATCGAATAGGTAAATGGCATCATAACAGTGGCAATAAATGCAGGCACAGCTTCGGTGAGATCGTCCCATTGTACTTCTGTTAAGCTTGAGGTCATTAATACCCCAACATAAATAAGCGCTCCGGCTGTCGCATAGGGAGGTACAAGACTGACAAGCGGTGAGAAAAAGAGTACGATTAAAAACATCAGTCCAGTGACAATAGATGTCAGCCCTGTTTTACCTCCTACAGAAGTACCAGAAGAGCTTTCTATATAAGCAGTAACAGAGGAAGTGCCTAATAAGCCACCCAACATAGAACTTGAACTATCAACCACAAGGGCTTTTTGCATGTTTGGAAAAGAACCATCTGATTGAGTCATACCTGCTTTATTTGTTACACCAATTAAAGTACCGGATGAGTCGAATAAATTGATGAGCATGAAAACAAAAATGATGCTAAGCAAACTGACATTCAAAGCCCCTTTAATATCAACATGACCAACGACTGAGCTTATAGATGGGGGCATTGATACGATTCCAAAATATTTAACATCCGGGTCAACAATTAATCCAATTAATGTGGTAATTATTATAGAAATCAGTACAGCAGAATGAACTTTTTTGTGTGCTAATATAACGATTAAAAAAAAGCTTAGAAGCCCAAGTATAAATGGGATACTTTTAAAATCACCCAATTTAACTAAAGTAGCAGGACTAGCAACAACAATTCCAGAGTTATTAAAACCGATAAGAGCAATGAAAAGTCCTATACCACTTGTTATACCTATCCTGAGGCTTATAGGAATTGAATTCATGATCCAATATCTTACTCTTACAACGGTTAGAATAAAAAGACATAAAGCGCCTAAAAAAACGGCCCCCATAGCAACTTGCCAACTATGACCAAGATCGCTTACGACAGTAAAGGCAAAATAAGCATTTAATCCCATAGCAGGCGCTAATGCGATGGGAAGATTAGTAAATAGGCCCATTGCAATAGAACCAATCGCTGCTATAAGAGCTGTAGTAACAAAAACTGCTTTCGTGTCCATCCCTGCCACACCAAGAACATTAGGATTGACAAACACAATATAAACCATTGTTAAAAAGGTAGTTAATCCTGCAATGACTTCAGTTTTTACATTAGTATTTTTTTGATGTAGTTTAAAAAAAGAGTCAAGTACAGAGCGAGTCGAAGCGCTTGTATTTGTATTTTGTTGTGGCATAGAATATTCCAATAATGTCTTAATTGATTGCCTGGAAAAGAAGTTACCAAGGCACGTTTTATCTTGGCTTATAAGTTATTGAGATGAGTATGGATCTATTTAGAAACGAGTAAAATACAATTTATTACCCTTTAGTTTATCATTAAAACCCCATGATTCTTAAGAATCATAATCAATTATGCGGTGTAAATCAATGATAATTTCAAGGGTAACATAGTACATTTTTTTAAATAAAAACGGAAAATTAATTTAAATTGCGGGTGCTATAAAATATAACAACACATCAAAATCCTATGTAATAACCAACAAGTAAGAAGCCCCAGCTTAAAACATAGACCATCACCATGAATGGAAAAATATGCTTTAGCCATTTAGTATAACTGACTTTTGCTAGAGCTATCATAGCGAGTGTGCCACCTGATGTCGGAATGATTAAGTTTGTCAGGCCATCACCAATTTGAAATGCGGAAATCATTAATTGGCGACTCATTCCAATCAAATCAGCCACCGGTATTAAGATAGGCATTGTGACTAATGCTTGTGCTGATCCTGAGGGTATAAACAGATTTATGATGCCTTGAATGACACTTGCAGCGATAGCTGCAATAGAGACAGGGACATTTTGTATGTGTGAACTTAAATAGTAAACAATAGTATCAATCATTTGCGCTTTATTGAGTAATACATCAATTGACGCAGCTAAACCAATAACTAAGGCACCAGCAGTTACGCCTGACGCGCCTTCTATCATTTGCTCAACAATTTTATTCGCGCCTAATCCGTTTATCACACCAATCACAATAGCGATAATAATAAAAACAGCGGCAATTTGATTGATATACCATTTGTGCACAAATACACCATAAAGCATTACTCCCATACCCAGCACAAAGGATGCTAAAGTGAGTATGTCTTTTAAAGAGAGAGAATATTGAGAGAGGTTTTTTGATAACCCACTGTTTTGCATTCTGAACTCCTCTTTTTTTGCTAAGCGGCAAATATAGAATGAGAGTAACCCAAGCGCTGAGAATACGTGTATAAATCGAAATGGAGCACCAGAAAAAAGAGGTAATTCACCAATTGTCTGTGCTACACCTACCGTATAAGGGCTAATAGGTGATAGAGCAAACCCCACGCCAATACCCCCAACGGCAATCATAGCGCCAATAAGATTAGAGCGCCCAATGGCAGAAGCAATAAGAACTGCAATAGGAACAAGTGCAATGTTATTTTCATATCCTACCGCTATACCAAAAAAACCATAAATAAAAGTACAAATCGTGATAATGATATTCGATTTATTTAACCCCATTCGATGAATCCACACTCCTATTGCATTTTCAAGGGCACCTGTTTTCTGGAGAATATGAAATAACCCCCCAGCGATGAATACGATAAATAAGTAGGGACCTGCTTTAATCAATCCTGCTGGAATAGCAACAAATATGTCAAATACATGCAGACTAGCACTGTCTTCAATTAAGCGGAACGAATTAGGCACTACTTTAGTTTTACCTGATTCTACAACTCGTTCAAACATGCCTGCGGGGATAAAAAAATGCATTAGATAGACTAATACAGAGATGAAAAATATCAAGGCCATGGGATCAGGAATTTTTTTATACCATACCGTTTTTGAGTTTTCTTGTGTCTGCTGCATGAGTTTTTTCCTCAAGTGAAAGATAAAGAATAATTGTTGTAGAAATGCAAATGGCTATGTGATTTTTATGATGCTTTGCCCCATCAGTTTTTTGTTTAACCTGAATAGAGTAGGCGAAAAAAAATTTTTGAGCCAGTTTTAAAAATAGATAAAAAAGTTTTCAATAAAATAAAATATTTTTTAATCTGACGAAGGAAAGTTAACAGTAAGACGTATAAAAAAGCATAAATGATAATCAGTCATTACTTATTACTTGTACCAGTAAAGTGAGGCGATAGCAAATAGAATCCATCCATATGTGACTTATTTCACTTAATTTAGCGTCTTAAATAAAACGGCCAATCAAATGATACATTGTTAGGGTATTGGTTAAAGTGAGAATATGAGTATAAAAGTTAATAACGAAATTGAGAGTTAATATAGTAATTGATTTGAATTGACACCTTTAGCGACTATGCTCCACCACATAGAGGGCACTTTTTTTTGTATATTAAGCGCTTGCTCATGATCTTCAAAAATAGCAAATACAGTTGATCCTGTACCTGACATAAAAGGTTCTGAATAATTTGTTAACCAATCAATCGCTTCTTGAACTTCATTAAAAAGCTTGCTCGCGACAGGAGTGAATACATTAAAATAAGGTGAGTGTAACCATTCATGCCAAGTTTTTTTGGGATAGTCTCTTTTGAGTAAATTTGATTGAAATAAAGCTTGAGTAGGAATTGATTTATTTGGAAAAATAAGTAAATACCAGCGTTCGTTGAGGTCTACAGGTGTAATTACATCACCCACACCCGTAGCAAAAGCTGAACGATTGATGATGAAAATCGGCACATCAGCCCCTAAATTAACGGCAATTTTAGCTAGAATGTCTACGGGTAGATAGAGCTGCCAAATCTGATTTAATGCAATTAGGGTACTTGCAGCATTGGATGATCCTGCCCCTAAACCAGCCCCTAGGGGCATTTTTTTATCCAATAATATGGAAATATCAGTGAATTTTCTTTTCAGATTCCTTTCGACTGCAAACTCATAAAGGAGATCTGCGGCTTTAATGATTAAGTTATCTTCTTTGGGGTGAAGGGTAATATTTCTAGTAAATTTATGATGATGCGTTTTTTTTGAAAAAAACAATTCAATCTTTGGCTTTTCAGTAATTACTTTAGACTCTTCATACTCAAATAGGATTTCGTCACCGACATTAAGCAATTGAAAAAGAGTTTCAAGTTCATGGTACCCATCAGATCTTCTGCCGGTGATAGATAAAAATAGATTAAGTTTAGCAGGGGAGAATATTTTTAGTTTCAATGTATCACCTTTAATAGCCGCTCGAATAAACTTGAGTCACTCATATAAAACGCGTATTAAAACGCAGATATTTTAAGAGTCAATCTTGAAAGCCTGTTCATCGAAGCACATTTAGAAGATTTAGTATTCTAGTTAACTAAACATTGTATAACGGGTTTTAGTATCGTAAACATAAAATAAAGTTAAACTTGAGTAACATATCATTAATTTTTAATTTAACTTTTCCAGCGATTTATTTTTAATTTGATTGTTAGTTCTTCATCCCCATTTTTTTGAACTATTTCAAGTTGAGAAGGTAACGAAGTTGGCAAGTTTCTATCATAGTTAATATATTTTACTTGCCATATCAGGTTACTTTCTTTGCTCTTGTAAAGTGCAGCGGCCAGTTCATAATTTGAATTAAGAGTAATTTCAGTTGCCTCTCCAGGTAAGCCTAGCATCCAGAGACGAAGTTGCGTTAAAGGGATGTCCATATTGGCAAGATCTAAAATTGCCTCTTCGGGATTGCTGTAGTTATAAACTTGTCCCTTGTCATCAGTGATCTTCGTCTGATTGTCGTCCACAGTAATGAAAATAACAGTCTGGCCTAGTGGATTTAATAATCTCAAATGATAAGACTCTTTTGATTGTTGTTCCCAATAAAAACTTGCAGATTGACGAAAATCCGTTGAAATATAAGCAAATGAACCTTTTGCACTATATTCACTCAAGGCTATTTTTTCCACCTCAGCTTGATGGGTTTTCCAAAGGGGGTTATTCAAGGCGGCCTCATTTGCTTCTTTACTGAGTTCATCAGATGTTATTGTACAAGCAGATAAAAAGAGAAAGCTGGTTAAAATAAGGCATTTTAGCCATGCATTGCTAAAGCTGAACGAAGTACTGATATTAAAAAAAAATTTATTCACTGTAAACTCACTAGAGGATGTTAATGTATTGTGCTTTCAAATTAAACGCAAAAAAATAATATATCAATAAATATTTGAGTTGATAAAAATCATTAGATTTGAAAAGTATTGCAGAAGAAGTATGATACTTGAATATACTATTTATGAATTATATCATACAAAATAACTTTCTTTCTAAGCTAGATTTTATCAGATATATTGGGATGTTATCCACAAAAATTTTTAGTGGTATTAATATAACATGAAACAGGGGATATATTAATCGATCAAAGCAAGTATATTGAAAGAAGTCCATATTTTAATACTGTTTATATTATCCATCCTTACTAAATTATTTTATTCAATTTGATTTATTTTATTATAAATACCAATCAAAGTGGAATTAATAATCCACTATTGATGCATTTTTTGGGTGTATGAAATCAATTGCTTCATGAAAATCAGATCTAGCTAATGTGCAATTTAGGAAATAATCAGAATGGACTTTTCTTTCTAAACTCCTTACAATAGTCTTCAGATAAAGATTTAATCCCCTAACTCAATTACTAATAGGATGTATTATGAATTCCATTAAATCTAAAAGTGTTATTTTATTTATAACTTTATTTTTTTCTACTGTATCTTTGGCTGGATTTGTAGGAAAAAATGCTTCTAACAGTGTGAATAATCAAACAGTAAAATCTTTATTGGATAATCCTGTAGATGACACTCGTGTTCTACTTGAAGGCTACATTACTGAGAAAGTTCGTAATGAAAAGTACTTGTTTTCTGATGGTACTGGCACTATTAGAGTCGAGATCGATGATAAAGATTTTCCGAGTCAACCCGTTGATGAAAAGACCAAAGTTAAAATTTATGGAGACTTAGAAAAAGATTTTCTAGAATCTCCAGAAATCGATGTAGACTTTATGGAAATCATTAAGTAAATTATTATCTTGACAAAAAGCGCCTCATGGCGCTTTTTGTGTTTTTTTTAAGGAATGGAATGAAACTGATTGTTTTAGGGGTAAATCATAAAACGGCTTCTGTCTCTTTGAGAGAGCAGATCAGTTTTGCGCCTGAACAATTAAGTGATGCATTGATGCAAATTAATGCATTATTAGAGATAAATTCGAGCTTGATTGTTTCTACTTGTAATAGAACTGAAATTTACTTTGGACTAAAAAAATCCCAATTTGAACTTGCTTCTGAACCCTATAAGCAATTCTCTTTTGATACTACCGAAGAGTTAGAGTCAAATTTTTCTATTGTAAATGATGCAGCAAACCCACAAGCATGGCAAAAAACACAGCAACCGAAAAACTCAAACCCCGTCTCTTCACCGGCTGTCAATCCTTACATCAATAAATTGATTGATTGGTTATGTCATTTTCATCAACTCGATAGAGATAAACTGATTGATCACTTTTTTATCCTTGAAGATGAGCAAGCTGTTAGGCATTTAATGAGGGTAGCAAGTGGACTTGATTCGTTGGTTTTGGGGGAGCCTCAGATCCTAGGACAAGTAAAAGATGCTTATCAACTTGCTTTAGAAACCTATAAAGTTAATGCCAAATTTTCAAAATGGATAGAAAAAAGTTTTTCAGTTGCTAAAAGAGTTAGAACTGAAACTGATATAGGGGCTAACGCTGTATCTGTCGCTTTTGCTGCATGTAGTTTGGCAAAACAAATATTTGAAAATTTAAGTGAGTTAAATGTCCTACTCATCGGAGCTGGCGAAACGATTGAACTTGTAAGTAGGCATCTTAAAACACACGGTGTTAAAAATTTACTTATCACCAACAGAACTTTCTTGCGTGCACAACTTTTAGCTGACAGCATGGGTGCTAAGGCAATTGAGCTAGCTACTTTAAGTGAAATACTCTATAAAGCAGATATAGTTATTTCTTCAACAGCAAGTCCCCAAGCACTCGTTAGTGTTGATATGATGAAGCGCGCTTTAAAGCAAAGACGTTTTCAACCCGTATTACTTATAGATATTGCTGTACCTCGAGACATAGATGAAAAAGTCAGCGAACTGGATTCAGTCTATTTATACACAGTGGACGATCTGCAAGACATTATTACTTATAATCAAAGTCAGAGGTTAACTGCAGCTAAAACCGCTGAGTTATTAATTGATGAGGAAGTTGAAGCTTTTATTCAATGGCTTAATACACAATCTGCGGCTCAAGCTGTTGTTGCTTATCGTCAATCAGCTGAAAATTTACGACTTGCATTGGTAGAAAAGTCATTGGCTTCAATAGCAAAGGGTGCAGATCCTGTTGACGAATTAGAAAAATTAAGTAAGAAGCTAACCAATAAATTGATCCATACTCCCACAATAGCTTTAAAAAATAGCACATTGCATGAGAGTAAAATCTATTTTAGCCAATTAAGTAAAGACTTAAAATTGACACCACCTTAGCTAGCTTAAGATTGTGTTTTTTTGAACTACCCCCCAAAATTCACTCTTATAATTTTAACTACGGAATAACTAATGAAACCAAGTATTATTAATAAATTAGAAACACTCAAAGAGCGTTATGAAGAGCTGCAAGCATTAATGAGCGACGCATCAGTCATAAGTGATCAAAATAAATTCAGAGCATTTACAAAAGAATATGCTCAATTAGGTGATGTAATAGTTTGTTTTAATCAATGGCAATTAGCGCAGGAGAATCTTGAAACAGCTAAGTTATTATTAGATGATCCAGAGATGGCTGAAATGGCTAAAGAGGAAATCCATGAAGCACAAACACAAATTGAGCAGTTAGAAGATGAACTACAAATATTATTACTACCTAAAGATCCTGATGATGAAAGAAACTGTTACCTTGAAATAAGAGCGGGAGCAGGTGGTGATGAAGCGGCAATTTTTGCAGGTAATCTCTTTAGGATGTACTCAAAGTTTGCAGAATCAAAACGCTGGAAAATTGAAATTCTCAGCGTGCACGATGGTGAGCATGGTGGATATAAAGAAATCATAAGCAAAGTGAATGGAGATGGGGCTTATGGATTGTTAAAATTTGAATCTGGTGGTCATCGAGTACAACGTGTTCCAGAAACAGAATCTCAGGGACGTGTACATACGTCAGCATGTACAGTTGCTGTCATGCCTGAAATACCTGAAGCGGAATTACCTGAAATAAACCCTGCTGATTTAAAAATAGATACGTTTAGATCATCAGGTGCGGGTGGTCAGCATGTTAATACCACAGACTCAGCGATAAGGATTACCCATTTACCTACAGGTATTGTCGTTGAGTGCCAAGATGAGCGTTCACAACATAAAAATAAAGCCAAAGCGATGTCTGTATTAGCTTCTAGGATTAAGGCGGCTGAAGATGAAAAAAGACATAGCGAAGAAGCATCCACGCGAAGAAATCTTTTAGGATCAGGGGATAGATCAGATAGAAATAGAACTTACAATTATCCGCAAGGTCGAGTGACTGATCACCGTATCAATTTGACTTTATACCGTTTAGATGAAGTGATGGAAGGGAAATTAGACATGTTAATTGAACCTATTTTACAAGAACATCAAGCTGATTTACTTGCTTCTCTAGCTGGTAATGATGAAGGATGATAACTATTTATACTTGGCTTGCTAATGCGGTAAAGGCATTAGAAAAAGCCAAAAATGATGGCATTTTAGACGGTTACTGTATACCGAAAAGGGAGGTATATTATCTTTTATCTCATGTACTCGGTAAAAACAGCGCTTATTTAATGGCATTTGGTGAGGAACAATTAAATGATGTTGAAATTGCTCAACTGAATCATATTTTAGAGCAGAGACTTGAAGGCAGACCGATAGCCTATATATTAGGAATAAAGGAATTTTGGTCGTTACCACTTAAAGTCTCGCAAGCAACGTTAATTCCTAGGCCTGATACTGAAAGCTTGATTGAAAAAATTTTAGAGCTATATAGTAATAAGGCTCTTAGCGTATTAGATTTAGGCACCGGAACAGGGGCTATTGTATTTGCTTTAGCTAAAGAAAGGCCAAATTGGCAATTTTTAGGCGTAGATCTCATCAGTGATGCTGTCGACTTGGCACTAGAAAATAAAGTAAGGCTTGCCCAATTAATAAGTGACATAGACCGGATTGATTTTAGACAGAGTAATTGGTTTGATACAATAGATAGAGAAGAATGCTTTGATATTATAGTATCTAATCCTCCATATATATGTGAATCAGATGAACATTTATCCCAAGGTGATGTGAGATTTGAACCAAAAACCGCTCTGGTTTCTTTGGCAAATGGACTTGCTGATCTCAATCATATTACTAAATCTGCTAAAAAGCATCTTAAAAAAGGCGGCCATTTATTTTTAGAGCATGGTTATTTACAACACGAAAGTGTTAAAACCCTTTTTTTATCTCATGGGTATAAAAACATTCAATCCTACCAAGATTATAATGGCAAAGATAGAATCACATTTGCGCAATATGGTGGATTATAAATTGATACTTAAATCTATACCGCTTAGGAGAAATTATTATGTTCACTGAAGATGAAATGAACACCAGGTCATTTCTCAATGCATTAATTGAGTTAAAAGTTTTTTTTGATGAAACTAAATCAAAAAGGAGACTCTCTCTTAGTGTGAATCGTTTAAATGTTCAAATTAACAATTTACTTTCTGAGCTTGAATCAGAATACGGTCCAACTCCTCTAGGATCCATAGATAAGTTAGCACTTTTTTTAAATGTTTTTTATCATCAAGTCGCTTTTGAGGGGATAAATTTAAAGCATACTAAATTCAGTAATTTCTTAGATGTTGATTTTGTAATTAAAAATAAAATAGGGCATGATTTTGTGTTAAGCGCACTCTTTTGTGCACTCATAAAAGATCAAGGTATTATTGCTAAACCAATATTTTTACTAGGTCAAATACTAATTCGGGTAGAAATATTAGGAACCCCACCTTTATATATCGATGCACAATCAGGTGAAGAATTACCCTACCGTGATATAGAGCTTATGATTAAATCTCAAGAAAATGTAGACGATGTAGATGTGAGTTTTTTAGAGCCACAGGAAACGACTTATTTAGTCCTCGTTTATTTAGGCGTGTTAAAATCAGCGTTTATATTTGAAGATTCATTAGAGCTGGCTCTAAAAGCAAGCAATTTGATGATTAGCCTCACGCCAGATGATCCATTTCTTAGAAGGGATAGGGGGATGATCTTAGCTAGATTAGGCTGCCCTCAAGCGGCAGTTAATGAATTTAACTTTTATTTGGAAAAGTGTCCAAATGATGCAATGAGTGAAATTACTAAGGCCCAGATAAGTGCTATTTTACCAGAACCTATAGCTTTGCATTGATTGTTATCATCTCAATAAGTGTTTTAGTGTTTTAGTGTTTATTTGTTTAATTGATTTTACATCCCTCCCAAAGGAAAGGATGTAAAACAATATATGTTTTATTTATTCGTCTGATGCAGGATCTTTATCTACCCAAGCTTGAATTAATCTATAAGAGACCGCTAAAATTACAGGTCCTATAAAAAGACCAATCAAACCAAAGCCTAATAATCCACCAATTACCCCAGCTAAAATGAGCAACATAGGTAGGTTTGCCCCCATTTTAATTAAGAATGGACGCAAAAAAGCATCCATCGTCGTTACAATTACAGTCCATACCCCCAGAAAAATACCCAATGAGGTTTCTCCAGTCCAGAATAACCATAAAACCGCTGGGACTAAGACGAGAATAGGGCCTATTTGAGCAACACAAAGTACAAAGATTATGAGAGTCAATAAAGTTGCAGCTGGGATCCCTGTAATGCCTAATCCTATACCTGCAATAATTGATTGAGTCAGAGCGGTCACTACAACGCCAAGTGCTACGGCTCTGATGGCCTGCCCTGCAAGAATTACCGTGTGATCCCCTTGCTCACCAGCAAGTCTTAATGAAAAACGACGAATAGCATCTGCACAGCGTTCACCATTCATATAGAGTATAAAACTGAAGACAACCATTAAACCACTATAGATTAAAAAGCGCCCTATGTTTGCGGCTTGGGAAACGAGCCAAGATACACCTTGGCCAATATAGGGCTTAACTTGATTGATTACAATTTTACCATTTGTTGCTATGACAGACTGCCATGTATCATAAGCAGATTCACCAATATAGGGCAGAGATTTTAAGATCTCTAAGCTCGGAATGTCCACGCTCTGATCAAACGAAGCCATGTTGATGAATAAGTTACTATTTTTGATGATACTTGCAACTAACATGACAGCGGGGATCACAAAAACCAATAAAATCATTAATGTCATGATTGAAGCAGCAATAACGCGTTTACATTTGAGGCTATTTTGAATTTTTAACATTAAAGGCCAGGTAGCAATAACAACCATTGCAGCCCAAATTAAACCTGGTAAAAAATGTCTAAGCACCCAAAGACAACCAATGAGCATAAGTCCAATGAACATTAATGAAAAGATAATACGGGGCAAATCAGCTTGCTGTTTTAGCATATAAAATTCCTATAGGCTTGTTTTTTCTTTGAATTCACATAGGTCTTCAATAATGCAAGACATACATCTTGGTTTTCTGGCAACACAGGTATATCGACCATGCAAAATGAGCCAGTGATGACAATCTAACATGTATTCTTTAGGTACGACTTTCAAGAGCTTTTCTTCAACGGCTACAACATCTTTACCTGGTGCTAATTTAGTCCGGTTAGCAACACGAAAAATATGCGTATCAACGGCAATAGTTGGCCATTTGAATGCGGTATTTAAGACAACATTTGCCGTTTTTCTACCAACACCGGGCAGAGATTCAAGTGCTTCTCTATTTTCAGGAATTTGGCTACCATATTCTTCCACTAAAATCTTGCAAGTTTTGATTATATTCTCAGCTTTAGTATTAAATAAGCCAATTGTTTTAATTTTTTCTTTTACTTTATCAGCACCTAACGCGAACATAGTATCTGGTGTGTTGGCCACTGCAAATAGCTCTTTGGTTGCTTTATTAACACTAATATCTGTTGCTTGTGCTGAGAGTAATACTGCAATTAAGAGCTCAAAAGGCGTATTAAAATTAAGTTCAGTTGTTGGATTGGGATTATTCGCTTGTAAACGCTTAAAAATTTCAATTCTTTTTTCTTTATTCATAGGGGTTATTACATGTTTTTTCTGGTGTCAGGTTGTTCGATGACATCTAAATCAGAGGGCGCTAACTCTTGCTCAGATGGAATATAGATATTGGGTCCAAGAAAATAGGGTTCTTTATTTAGTAAGAATATATCTATTGTGGCCTTTGCTCTAGCGAGAATTTCTCTGTAATGCACAACACCTGAATAAGGATCTGGAACAGCAAAGCAGGTAGCATCGATGTTATTAAATCGAGCTATAAAGAGGGCTCTTTCGCAATGAAAGCGCTGAGTTATAATCGTGTAAGAAGGAGTTTGGAATACAGATTTGGCTCGGATTACTGAATCTAGGGTTCTAAATCCAGCAAAATCTAAAAAAATATAAGATGGATCAACTCCTTTAGAAATTAAATCTTTACGCATGGTGCTAGGTTCATTATAGTTTGAGACTCTGTTATCACCACTGAGCAAAAAATAATTTATTTTACCTTGTGAAAATAGTTCAAATGCTCCTTCTATTCTAGATTTATAGTATTGATTTAAATTACCAGAGCGATAATATTTGGATGTGCCTAGGACTAATCCAACTTTATTTGAAGGTATTTCTTGAACCGAAGTATAGATTTTGTCTTTAGCTAAAAAGGTAAAAGTATAGTGGTTAACAAGAAGAGTAATAATGATAATTAAAGTCGCTATAAAAGAGTAAGTCAACAATTTAATACTGAGTCTAGAAAGGAAAGTAAAACGAGATTTTTCTGTATAAATCGCAGAAGGATTTGATTCAATTAAAATAGGGGCTTTATTTTTTTTCATATAAATTCCTTTTAAAGTATCTTTTCGACGAGCAGACTGATGGCCTTTTTTAATTTGATTCTATCATGCAAGTACATCTGTTCATCTTCGCAAAGAGATGTTTTGATAACAATTTTACCGTCCATTCTCGAGGGCATATTTCCCCAATCGCTTATAATGACTGAATCGATTGAGCGGCCATGCATTTTGCTTTCTAATACGGCTAACTTATCGAAAAGAGACAAAGACGCAGCAGCTTTAGATACTTCAGGACCTAAATTTCCTATATAACAAATTTTTCCTCTTGATTCATGAAGCGCATTGACTAGATCCTTTACAAGGAATAGAGGCATTAGGCTAGTAAAAAAACTCCCAGGACCCACAAGTATAAGATCTGCCTGATTAATAGCGTGGACGGCTTCTTGTGTCACTTTAGCTTGATGTGTTAGTTGTAAATGCCGTGGCATTTCCTCTAAAGCATCTATATTAACTTCACCATAAATTGGAGTGTTAGATGCATCATAAGCAAGTAAATCGACTGGCTCTTCTGACATTGGAATAAGATTACTTTCTATTTTTAATAAATCCCTGATAAGATTAATGGCTTCAAGCGGACGAATGCTTAAATTATCTAATGCCTTAAGCATTAAATTGCCAAGATTATGACCGCTTAGCTCACCCTGACCAGAAAAACGATATTCAAACATTCTAGAGGCTGTGCTTGGTTGAGTGATTAATTGATTCAGGCAATTTCTTAAATCGCCCCATGCAATACCGCCTTGCGCATTTCTGATCCTCCCCGTAGAACCACCATTGTCTGTCGTTGTGACTATTCCTGTTAGTTTATCACCAAGAAAATTGAGTGAGGACATAACACGCCCAAGTCCATGGCCTCCACCTAAGGCGACTAAATGATTAATTTGTTTTATTTTGCTCTCTGGCATATATATTGGCCTTATCTGGGTGCCCTAATCTAGGAGTGATAATATTTAAATTGCGGCTAAAGATAACAGAGTTATTTAAATAATTTCCATTGTCCATTTATTCCTTTAGCATAATGACCAGGTTGAACATTTTTGACCAATTTTTGGCCAGCAATGTTCGCCACTATCTCAACAGAAATATGATTATTATCAGCAATTATTTGGTAAGATTGTTTTCTTTGTTCGTTGATATTTTTTACAAATCGTTCGAGTTCAGTTTCTTCAACTAGAGAGGACTTTGAGTTGTCATTAAGGACAACGATTTCAATATAGCCACTCAGTGACTCACCCACTAAATGCTTATTTTTAGCATCCTGAAGCGCATTTGAACTTTCTGCAAAACAAAAAATTGGGAAAAAAAGCACTAAAAACGTTTTCGTTAATCGTAAAAAACCATAAAATTTCATAAAATGACTCAATCTCTTTAAATGAAAAAAGTAATAATACACAACATCAAGAGGAGAATAATGCCTCATTGCTGTTAATTAACGTTTCTATTTCTTTATCAACTTTAATATGAATGTTATGATCAATTTTTATATTCAAATCGATGATAATAGGTTTATCGGGTGTTACCACTTCAATTCTAGGGGTGCAGCCTAAGACAATAAAAGTCATTGGTAAAAAAAAGGCTAGAAAACGCATCCTAGCTCCTTATATTGCAAATGTTATAAAATGTTAAAATCCTATTATAAAGACTAAAAAGGTATTATTCATTACCTATTAGAATTATCTCTTACATTATACCTTATTTTTAGATATTATAGTTTTTTTGCAAAAATAAAAAAAGTAATATGTATCTATGCAGCTAATTGCCTAGTTAGTTTTGAACATTTTGCATCAAATATTATTTTTTATTCATCACTACGCAGTCATTTTTTCAATTGGGAAGCTATATGATCTTTTTTACTTCACCATTAAGTTTTAATAGGGCAAAAAAAACAGCACTAAATAAGCTTAGATATTTTAACATATGCACAACCGTATTAGCCCTTTTTGTTCTTGTTGGGTGTACATCCAAGAAGGAGATCACACCAGTCATAAGAGAGGCATACGATTTAAGCATTAATAAAAGTGCTTTTTTTGAGCAGTTGAGTACTATAGAACAAAATTCAAGTAAGCTCATTACACAAAATAACAAATTATATCAATGTACAAAAGCGTGGGTAGATGCAGGTGCTGATGAGGCTAGACTTGCAGAATTTGGATTGATGCTAAATAAACCTTTTGTCACTGAGGCAAATCAGGCCTTGTTTACTGGATATTATTCACCTGTGATAAAAGGGCGCAGAACAGCTCAAGGCGATTTTATTTACCCAATATTGTCCAAGCCTAATTTAACTAAAGGTAATATGCCGAGTCGTTCAGAAATTCATGATGGAGCGCTTGATGGTATGGGACTTGAACTTGCATATACCCAATCAAGAGTAGATAATTTTATTATGGGAGTCCAGGGGAGCGGTTTTATCGATTTTGAAGATGGTAATCCCCCCGTCTATTTTGGCTACAGTGGGCAGAATGGTCATAAATTCAAAGGAATTGGAAAATATTTAGTTGAACAAGGTGAGCTTACTAAAGAAAATGTCTCATTAAAAACAATTTATGAATGGATTGAACAGCACAGTGAAGAGGAAGTCTTAGAATTGTTAAATCAAAATCCATCATGGGTGTTCTTTGCACCTAAAAATAATGATCATGTAAAAGGGGCAGCGGGCATACCATTAGTGGCACATGGCTCAGTTGCAGCAGATAAATCTATTTTTGATATGGGTGATCTTATCTACGCTAAAGTGCCCCATGTAGATAATGCTGGTAATTTTACGGGTAAATATAAACCTAGAGTTTATGTTGCCTTAGATGTTGGTGGGGCTATCAAGAATAATCACTTTGACATCTATCATGGACTAGGCGAGAAAGCTGGTTATGAGGCTGGAAATAATAAATATAATGGAAATGCCTATCAATTAGTCTTAAATGAAAATGGTGAATTTTGTCAATCTTATTGATGAATATTAAAACATTGAAAGCGCCTCTGTTTTAAAAATACAAAAATTTAACAGATAGAAACGGTTTACTTTAAAAATCGTAAACCACCAGTAATTAAAAACGATTAAAATCGAGACTTTGACTAAAACAATGATGAACGATATTGAATCTTTGAAACTTACCCAACCAACTATATTAAATGAACTATCAGAAGAGTATTTAAAGCGATTTGGCGGGATAGCAAGGCTTTATGGAAAAGAATCTCTACGGCATTTTGCTCGTGCGCATTTTTGTATTGTGGGTATAGGTGGTGTAGGTACCTGGATTGCTGAATCGTTTGCTAGAACAGGTATTGGTGAAATTACGCTTATTGATCTTGATGAAATATGCGTTACGAATACCAATCGGCAAATCCACGCATTAACGTCCACAGTCGGTCAATCGAAAATCGACGTCATGGCAAGGAGAATTTTAGAAATTAATCCTGAATGTAAAGTCCATAAAATTGAAGATTTTATTACAGTACAAAATATTCAAAGTCATTTAAGTCAAGAGTTTGACTATATCATAGATGCAATTGATAGCGTCAAAACTAAGGCAGCAATAGCTGCTTATTGTCGAAGAAACAAGAAAAAATTCTTAATGATTGGCGGTGCCGGAGGCCAAATCGATCCAACTCTTATCGAAGTGGCTGATATAGCTAAGACAGTTCAAGATCCACTTGTCTCCAAAGTAAGAAGCCTGTTGAAATCTCAATATGGGGTGAAGTTAAATAATAAAGGCAAATTTGGAATAGATACGGTATACTCAAAGGAGCAATTAAGGTACCCAAGCGTAGAGGGTGAAATCTGTTTTGCAAAAAAACAAACTGAGGGGCAATTGAAAATGGATTGCTCTAGTGGATTTGGTGCGGTGACTATGGTCACAGCATCATTTGGGTTGGTGGCTGCTGCGCATGTCATCAAAAAATTCTTAGCTTCAAAAAATCACCGATAACAATGCCTGCACTATTAAGATACCAACAGTCACTAAAAACATTAGGCATTCAAACTTGGTCTATGAAACGTCCTAATGTATTTTTAGGTGAAGTCGCTATTGCGCTTGAAAATAGTATTCAACTCATTTTTTTAAGTGAGGAAATTATGGATATGAACACCCCATTTTTAAATGATATATTGACCTCACTAAACCTGACACATGCAAATCTAGCTTACTTTCCTATAAATAAATTATCGCATTTGATTTTACCTATTCAAGAATCTAAGCAGCATCGATTAGTGGTATTATTTAATGATCAACAAAACGAAGCGGTTGAAGATGATATTGAAGAGTTAATGCTAAAAGGAGAGATCTCCTCTTATATAAATGAGCTAAAACAGTTAAAACAGTGTCATTTGATAGAAACAAATACATTAAAAACTCTTTATGCATCAACTATGGCTAAAAGAAATTTATGGAGGCAATTGACAAAATATGCCAACAATAAAACCATTTGATCTCTCTTTAATTGAAGAAGCATATAAAATTGAACAGCAAAGTCATTTATTCCCTTGGCCTAAAAATATTTTCGAGTCTAATTTTGGCTTACGCTACGCTAATTTTGTTATTTTTAAACAAAATAACTTAGCAGGATTTTGTATTTGCCAAACTGTTGTTGATGAAGCGACATTGTTCAATATAGCGATTAGTCCTGAGATGCAAAGAAAAGGCTTAGGTGAATTATTACTTTCTCACTTAATCAATGAATTAGAAACTGTAGGCATAAAAACCCTTTGGTTAGAAGTTAGAAAGTCGAATAAAAATGCGATAAAATTATATGAAAAAATGGGATTTGCTACAGTAACTCAAAGAGTTGATTATTACCCAACCCATAATGGTAGAGAAGACGCATTAGTAATGGCATTTTCAATTAGTTTTTAGCGGATTTTTTTATTATCAGCGTCTGATAAAACGATTTTTTGGAAAATTTGAGTTATTGAATTTGAGTTATTGAATTATAGTTTAGCTCACTTGAAAAAATAATTTCCATGGCAAAATCATGTATAAATACCCATGATAATACGAATATAATGGCTAATTTTTAGTTATTTGTTATTTTTTTTCACTCAATTTAAGCATAATGAATGCATAAAAAGTAGTTTAGCGCTAAACTCTAAAAAGTGACTATAGTCAAAACAGTGATAGAAATGTGATAAATAAAAAGCCTATAGATAGAAAATAACTTATAATAAAGATAGATTTTTCGATAACAATGAAGGAGAAAAAGCATGGCAGTAATTAAAATGAGTGATGTCGATTTAGCAGGTAAACGTGTCTTAATTCGTGCTGATCTAAATGTTCCTGTAAAAGAGGGAAAAGTGACATCTGATGCCAGAATTCGTGCTGCTTTACCAACGATTGAGGAAGCACTCAAGAAAGGTGCTAAAGTAATGATAACATCTCATTTGGGACGTCCTACTGAGGGTGAGTATGCAGAAGAATTCTCTTTAGGACCTGTAGCACATTATCTTCGAGATAAATTAGATGTGCCTGTTCGTTTAGAAAAAAATTATTTAGATGGACTTGATGATCTTGGCACTAATGAATTAGTCGTTCTGGAAAACGTCCGTTTTAATAAGGGTGAGAAAAAAGATGATGAAGCATTAGCAAAAAAATATGCTGCTTTATGCGATATTTTTGTTATGGATGCTTTTGGTACAGCTCATAGAGCACAAGCTTCAACTCATGGTGTGGCTAAATTTGCTCCTGTAGCTTGTGCAGGCCCTTTACTTTCTAATGAGCTTGACGCCTTAGCCAAAGTTTTAGATAACCCTGCTCGTCCTATGGTTGCTATTGTTGGTGGCTCTAAAGTATCCACTAAGTTGATTGTACTTGATGCATTATCAAAGGTAGCCGATCAATTGATAGTAGGTGGTGGTATTGCTAACACATTTATTGCTGCGCAAGGCAATAATGTGGGGAAATCTCTCTATGAAGAAGATCTTGTGCCGGAAGCGAAAAAATTACTTGAGGTCTGTGATATTCCTGTTCCTACAGACGTACGTGTAACTAAAGAATTTTCGGAAACAGCGGAAGCAACCCTCAAACCTGCATCACAAATTCAGGACGACGAACAGAGTCTTGACATGGGCGATGAAACAGCTAACCGCATTGCTAAAATCATACTTGATGCTAAGACAATTCTTTGGAATGGTCCTGTTGGTGTTTTTGAATTCCCTAATTTCCGTAAAGGGACTGAAATTATAGCGAATGCTATAGCTCAAAGCGAAGGATTTTCTGTCGCAGGGGGCGGTGATACGCTAGCTGCTATCGATTTATTTGGTATTGAAGATAAAATTTCATATATATCAACTGGCGGTGGCGCATTCTTAGAATTTGTTGAAGGAAAAAAACTCCCCGCTGTGGCTATTTTAGAAGAGAGAGCTCGCGGTTAATTGTTTTAGAATGATGAATAAATTAATCTGCACTATTTTTAATTTATTTACCTAACCAAAAGGAAAATACTATGTCTAAAGTTTTTGATTTCGTTAAACCAGGTGTTGTGTTTGGTGATGATGTACAGAAGATTTTTGAAGTTGCTAAAGAAAATAAGTTTGCGCTACCAGCGGTAAACTGTGTGGGTACCGATTCAATTAATGCTGTTCTTGAAGCCGCAGCTAAAGTACGTGCACCAGTTGTTGTACAATTTTCAAATGGTGGCGGTCAATTTATTGCGGGCAAAGGATTTAAAGGTGATGGTCAAGCAGCAGCAATTGCAGGTTCTGTTGTTGGTGCTTTGCATGTTCATCACATGGCTGAGCTTTATGGTGTGCCTGTAATATTACATACAGATCACTGTGCCAGAAAATTATTGCCATGGATAGATGGATTATTAGATGCAAGTGAAAAGCATTTTGAAAAAACAGGCAAACCGCTTTTCTCTTCACATATGATAGATTTATCTGAAGAGTCTCTTGAAGAAAATATCGCTACCTGTGCTAAATATTTAGAGCGCATGTGTAAAATGGGCATGACTCTTGAAATTGAATTAGGCATGACTGGCGGGGAAGAAGATGGCGTAGATAACTCAGATGTTTGCCAATCTGAATTATACACACAGCCTAAAGATGTTGCTTATGCCTATGAAAAATTAATCGCTGTAAGTCACCGTTTTACCATCGCAGCTTCTTTTGGTAACGTACATGGTGTTTATAAGCCTGGTAATGTAGTCTTAACGCCAACAATTTTACGTGATTCCCAAGCATATGTTTCCGAAAAATTCAATCTGCCCCACAACTCATTAAATTTTGTATTCCATGGTGGTTCTGGTTCAAGTGCAGCTGAAATTGAAGAATCAGTAAGTTATGGAGTTATCAAGATGAATATTGATACAGATACTCAATGGGCAACTTGGGACGGTGTAAAAAACTACTACAAGAAGAATGAAGCTTACTTACAAGGCCAATTAGGTAACCCTGAAGGTGCTGATAAACCAAATAAAAAATATTACGATCCACGTGTTTGGTTAAGAGAAGGTCAAACTTCAATGGTAGAACGTTTGGTTCAGGCATTTAAAGAGTTAAATGCTGTCGACGTACTATAGTTAATCGGACTGAATTAATTATTGAGGGGTAAGTTACCAAACTGCCCCTCAAATTTAACACTTTTATCTATCATATTTTATACCTACTGCGATTTCCACCCTTGTTTTAGCTTTGTGGATTCTTATAGTCTACAGCCTCAGATTAAATATTTTTTTAAGGTAAAATCTAATTAGCCAAGATTTTATTTTTAAAAGCATCTAACAAATTTCAATTGAATTAATTCATCCGCTAATGCATATTATTTTTGCCAATATCGAACTCACATTTCTGACAAGCTAAATATTTCACTAGATGAGCAATATTAAATTTCTCTTTAGGTATGAGTAAAATTATTTGCAATTGTATACACAAAAAAAATATTTTTTTTCGAAGATTAGGAATATAATTTTTCTGAAACTAAATTAAATAATTTTTTTCGAATTTAGTTGTGGCTACTATTTACATCCAATTTAGGATAAAAAAATGAAATTAAGACACACAAGAAATACCTTTTTAGTTACAGTACTTATGTCAACTCCATTACTTTCTATGGCTGCTGACAATCCGCATGCACCGCATACTCACAATAATTTACATTGGGGATACTCAGGTGAAGCTGGCCCTCAGCATTGGGCGGAGTTAGATGAGTCATATTTGCTATGTAAAACGGGTAAAGAGCAATCACCAATTGATATAAAAAGCAGCAAAATGATCAAAAAAATGGGGCTTTCGTTTGATTATCAACCAGCAAAGATTGATTTCATTAATAATGGCCATACAGTGCAAGCTAATCTTGTTGACAGTAAAAATAAAATTGTGCTTGATAATAAAGACTTTCAATTGCTTCAGTTCCATCTGCATACCCCAAGTGAAGAAGCTATAGATGGTAAGCATTCAGACATGGTGATCCATTTTGTTCACAGCAGTGAAGATAAGACACTTGCTGTGGTAGGTTTATTATTTGATTTGGGAGAAGAAAATCCAACGTTAAATGCTTTAATTGATGCATTACCTGCCAAACCGGGTGATGCAAACACGCTACCGACCCCTTTTGATATTAATGCTTTATTACCTGTTGATAAAGACTATTATTCATTTATGGGATCGCTGACAACTCCTCCATGCACTGAGGGTGTTCATTGGCAGGTATTAAAAGAACATGTGAAAATATCACAAGGTCAATTAGATAAAATTAAAGCCATTATTTCAGAAAATGCAAGGCCAATACAACCATTAAATGAAAGAAAAATTGAAGATATTGATAATGGCTAGTGCTTATTACTTCAACTTTTAATCAGGTTAAAGCTATAAATAATAGATTTTGAACGGGTACCCTAGAGGTATCTGTTTGTAAATCAGTTGAAACTAATGGAATCAAGTGTGAAGTTAAAGGTCACTTGTATTCCTTTAGTTGGTTTTTTCTCATATATCCAGTTTTTTAAAGCACGCTTCACTTCTTTATCAAACTCTTTAGGATGACTTGATTCAATTATCTGAATATTTTCAAGCTTTCCACTGGCATTCACATCAAATCTAACGACAACCTTTCCTGTGATCCCTAAATTGGCCGCCCGAGACGGATATGCGGGATTCATTCGTTTCACCGGTTTTGCAGCGATATTTGATAAATCTGCAGTGGGTTTGTTAGCGTTAAAAGTATTAGTAGTTAAGCTGTATTCATTGCGTAGAGTTTGTGATTGATTCTTTTCACTTGAATTTAAAACTGGTGTTGTATTTTTCTTAGCACTAGTTTTAAATTGATTTACTTCTTTTACTTCTTTTACTTCTTTTACTTCTTTTACTTCTTTTACTTCTTTTACTTCTATTTTTTTATTTGATTTTTGTTTGGCCACAATTTTTTCAGAATTAGTTTTCTGCTCTTGACCGTTTGAAGTAGTGGGTGTTTGTATACGTTTATCTATTTGGTTATTGGTTTTTTTATCTATTGTGTTTTGTTCAAGTGCTGAATTTTCAGTAGATTGAAATGCCTTCTTTACTTGCGAGGGAATTGTAGGCGAATTGTCTAATGAATTTTTTGAACTGGGTAATAAATTACTAGAGGCATCTTGTGACTGTTTTTTATCGATTGAGACTTCTTTTTGTTGAAGTAAGTCCCTTGAAGCCAAGTGGTTTTCATCATTAATCACTTTAACTATATCTGTTGGAGTAGGAGACCTATTTGAGCTTTTATTCTGTGCGTTTGCAGATTGATTGTTAGTATTAGAAAGATCTTTCACAATATCTGGTGTTGGGGTAAATTTTTTTACGTGTAAGTCTATAGCCACTTTATCTTCTATTGTATCTTGTATTGCATCTTGGTCTAACAATTGAATGCTCTGATACACTTCTTGACTCACAGAAACTTTATTTTCTTGTAGTACATTCATGGAATTTGTGTCTATCATAACAACATCCATAAGCACTTGATTTTCATTGTCCTGAGAAGTAAACAGGGGATTAAGAAGATAGACAGCTAATACCATGAACGCAGCGATGGCGCCATGAAGTGCTAAAGAAGTCACAATAGATTGTTTAAAATATTTTAGAATTCTAGAAGTTTTTGATGTTGGTAAAGATCCTTCTTCACCCAAATCACACTTAATTAAATTATGAGTATTAAGCAGAGGCATCTGAATGGGTGAGGTAATATTTTCTTTTGTCTCATCCACAATTTTTAAGCACTGATTTGAGATTCTACAAGTTCTATTATCACACAGTTCAAAACAGTTATTTGTAGGATCAAAAGAATGACCAGAAGTCAGCCGTATAAGTCTATTTTTTTTACTTAACGTTGCATCTAAAGCCTTCTCAGTACTCACATTGAGTATATCTGAGTCAACAATTGTAACCTCTATCCTTTCGTGGTTTTTTTTCATTTTAGGGCCTCAAATAAATTTGAGGTGTAGTTATGGCTAGTGGGTGATAATGAATGCCACCATCAAGGTTATACCAATTTAAGAAATCGGAATGCGTCATGACAGTGTTAGGTGAGCCTTGTATTAGTATTTTTCCTTCTTTGAGAACATATAATCTATCTGCATATAAAGCAGCAAGATTGACGTCATGCAAGATGGCGCAAACGGCTATATTCTTTTCTACTGAAAGTTGTTTTATCAATTTTAACAGATGCTGCTGGAAGTAAAGATCAAGAGCAGACGTAGGTTCATCTAAAAAAATACCTGTTCCCTCTTGGCTATTGTCCCATATTTGATACAGGGTTCTGGCGAGTAAGACTCTTTGTTTTTCTCCTCCAGAGAGGGCAGCCACATCTCTATTTAATAGGGATGTGCACTCAGTCATTTCTAATATTTGGCAAAGTGTATCATCTGCTAAATAATGACTATTATTCGTTGATTGCGTAAGCAAACTTGATGGTTGTGGCTTTGCAAAAGTAATAATATCAAAAACGCTTAGGTTGATATCAAGAGAAATTTGTTGTTGCATTACAGCTCTTTTTTCTGCCAGTAGTTCAATTGAATAGGAGCCTAGTTTTTTTTGTTGCAGGAATATCTCTCCTGAAGTGGGTGTTAAAAAGCCCGTTAAGGTGCGCAATAAAGTAGATTTTCCTGCGCCATTTGGTCCTAAAATCACTACAAATTCACCAAGCGCAAGTTCAAAATCGATACCTGATAAGATTTCTCTATTACGTGTTCTGTAACATATATTTGTGGCTGTTAAGTAGTACATAGTGAATAACTGTTCTCAGTAAAATAGGCTAATAAGTTTTAGTTGAATGAATTAAGTTAAAAATGTGCCGTTTTGACTTTCATAATTAAATAAACAAAATAAGGTCCGCCGACAAGGCTTGTTATTATTCCTACAGGCATTTCTGCTGGAATAACCACTGTTCTTGCCAAGGTATCTGCTACAAGTAAAAAAAGGCCTCCTCCAAGTAATGTTGCGGGAAATAAAAAACGATTATCCGCACTGATTTGCATTCTCATAAGATGAGGAATGACTAATCCAATAAAACCAATAATACCAGTTAAGGAAACGCTTATACCAGTAAGTAAGGAAACTAAACCTAGAAGCTGCCATTGCGTTCTTTTTACATTAATACCCATATAAAAAGCTTGTTCATGACCTAGCTGCATGAGATTGAGTGCTTTAGTGTATTTAAGACTAAGAAGCATGATAGGAATAATGATAATAGCGGCTGTACTTAGGCTATGCCAATTTGCAGTGCCCAAAGAACCCATTGTCCAGAGGGTAAACTGTCTGAGTTGATTATCTGTGCTGAGATAGGTAAAAACACCCATCGCTCCACCATTAATTGCATTTATGGCAATCCCTAGCAGTAAAAGATGAAGTAGAGTAGTGCGTTTTTTTATGGAAAATAGTAATAAAATTGAGGCAACAGTCATTCCTCCCACAAAAGAAGCCCCAACAATTAAGTATTGGGTGATAAACTGTAGAGTAGAAGGGGAAAGAGAATACAATTGTTGCGTTAAAAGTGGCATAAGTAGAATCGTAATACCTACCATTAACGCTGAACCACTGCTTATTCCGAGTAGTCCAGGATCTGCCAGTGGATTTTTGAAAAGTCCTTGTAAAATTGTCCCACTTAGAGCAAGTGAAGCACCAATAAGTAGAGCAAGAAGAACTCTTGGCAATCTGATATCTAGCCAAATTTTAAAAAGATAGTTATCTATTTCACCTTGCATTAGCTTAAAAATATTAATTGGTAATGCACCTAGCTGAGAGGCAATGATAGTTGAGATAATGGTGATAAGAAGCAACAAAGATAAATACATTCCCGTTCTTTTTTTTATTAATTTGATAGGAGTTATATCAGGCATAGATTAGTTTTTTTATCAGAGTCAAAAGAATAAAGTTCAGAGAACGATAGTTATACTTCAACGGTCATTTTGATTATTCGTTTATTATCGCAAATTACTTTGAGTATTACGAGTTTTTACGTACTACTCAAAGTTAATGTATGAAGTTTATTAAGAAAAAGTTCCTTATTAACTATCATTTATTTAATCAGTGTAGCAAGCGATTTTTTGAGAGCATTTACAGTAGCAGGAGTCTCTAAAGTAAAACCAAGAAAACTACCATCATCAACTACTAGAAGTTGCTTATTCTTGTAAGCTGGTGTTTTATCAATGCCCGGCAATTGCCAAATTTTTTCCTCTGTTAATTGTCTAAGTCCCTCTTTACTGACCACAATAACATCGGGCTGCATCATCGCTAAACTTTCTGAGGTGATAGGCTGATATTTTTTAATATCGCCCGCTGCATTTTTAACACCAATAGCTTTAAATAAGCTGTCTGGGGCCGTTAATTGTCCTGCTGCACTTGGCGCATGACCATCAAACGTCAATAAAAATAGCACGTTGATGTCTAGTGGTGTTGAGTCTATTGAGTCCAATTCACTTTGATAGGTAGCAAGGAGTTTTTTCGTTTCAACCTCTTCACTAAGCAATTCCCCTATTGTTGTGATTTTGCTCAGCGTCCCTTCCAGCGATTTCTCGCTGGCAATTTTATGTACGGGAATGCCGAGGGCTTCAATTTGTTCAAATACCGAAGAGGGACCTGCATCTATTGAGGTAAAGACGACAGATGGATTATTGGCAAGTATGCCCTCGGTATTTAAGAGGCGCATATAGCCAATATCTGGAAGGGACAATACTTGTTTTGGTTCTAAGCTAGTTGAGTCTCTTGCTACAATTTTATCCCCATGTCCTAAAGCATAAATAATTTCAGTAATGTCACCACCCACAGATACTATCTTGTCGTTTTGAGCGAATACATTTAAAGAAGCAAAAAAAGTCCAAGCTAAAATGCAGTACTTTGTTTTAAGTATAAAAGAGTTTAATTTTCTATCTGTTTTGCCTATTTTTTTTATTAAGCTCATTTTATGCCTCAACTGATTGTGTAATTACAGGAAGGGTTTGCAATTGATTTCGCCAAATAATTTGCTCAGGAGTTCCTTCCGTTCTTTGGCCGTACATTTGTAGTATTTGAGTTCCATCTTCTGCAAAAAGCTCAAGACTGGTTACTATGCCATCTTTAGTTGGTTTTCTTGTGATCCATGCTTCTTTGACAAAATCAATGTCAATATGTAGAGTGAATTCTCTATTGAAAATATTTAACCAGCCTTTCATCATGACGACTTTTTCTAACTTGCCAGTAAAAATTTGTACACAGCCAGGGTTACTTACAAAAAACATAATTTCATTTTGCATTTTTTGAATTGACAGTAAAAAGTCATTTAATGCAGAGGGTGAAATTTGATAAGCCAAATCATCACTGACTAATTTGAAAGCCTGTTGTCTAGAAAGGGCATATTCTTTAAGTAGGCCATAAAAATCATGCACATCGTTTAAATCACGCCATTTTTGCTCAAATTGCGCAGCATCTGGAATTTGAGTTTGTTCATTGTTCTGCGCTGTAATCTTAGGAGATATTTCTAAAGGCGTAAGTTCATCAATTCTAAACTCTTCAATAAGCTTATCATAGGCTTGTATGTCGGTTTCATCAATTGCATAGATTTTATGGATCGCTTGCCCTTGGGCATTAAATATCTGAATGCTTTTCCTTACTTTTTTTTCTAAAGATTTTGTTTCATAGGTTTCATTAAAGGCAAAGAAGTGTTGCCATTGACTGAAAAAAATTCTTAGATCAATGTCTCTTGGAGTAAGCACTAGCCCTGCATGACCATTTAAATTTAAATTATCATAGGTGCCAATTTGTTCACTCACAGCGTAGGGGTTACGAGTAATTGCTTTTAATTTGCCTACAGGGGTCAAATGCTTAAGTAGAGTTTTAGCATCGATGTCTAATCGAGTTGTTTCAAAGCCTATGCGGATATGAGCAAGTTCAGCCTCTGATATGCCCATTAAGTTGGCAATATCAACAGCATACTTACCAGGGTTTTGGGCCTTCAGTGTTAAATAGGTTTCATAAGAATGAGAGTTTTGCATAACTATTCCTTTTGTGTGTTAGAAGTAAAATATAAATGAATCTTTTAATGATGAATGTGAATTCCAGAATAAGTAAATGAGTCGATGAACTGCCTTTATGTATATACTGTTGTTCGAACTTCACAAATCTTGTTTTTTCATGTGATAAATAGGAAACGAACAGCCCTCAAATTTAGATATTAAGTCGTATCTTTATTATCATTTTTCTCGATTTTTTCTTAAATCCCGGTCGCCATAAATCGCTTCAACTTTTTTATTGAGATTAATCTTAGTACTTTCCTTGTTATATAATTCAGTACAAAAGGCTAAATCCTTACAAATCAAAGCAATTAAAATGCTTGTCTAGTTAAATTTTTCATTTAAAAAATCCTTTGATAGCTTTTCACATCCGTGTGAATTATGATGAAAAATTAGAAACTATAGCTGGCTTTAAATTGCGCGCTTCTGTTATTACCAGGGATCCCTTGAGGTGAGTAATAGGCTTTATTAAATGCGTTATCAAGTCCAACACTCAAAAATAGATTAGGCAAAATGTCATTATTTTCATAGTTAATGTAGAAATGATTGAGTCCATATCCAGCCTGAGGCTTAGTTTCATCATTTACTCTTGTTGATTTATCTACAAATTGACCCGTCCATGACACGCTAAATCCAGTATCTTTAACTGGGATATCAATACTGCTGCTTAGCGTATCTGGGGAGAGTGATTCAATCCAATTTTGGGTTGTATCATCGCGCCCTTTGACTCGGCTATAACTTATTTGTGAATCAAATAAATGCGTTTGATAATTAAATTGTGCTTCATAACCCCATATAGAAGCTCTAGAGATATTCTGTGAAGTCGTCGTGCCTTTACCAAAAGGTAATCCTGGTGGAAAACCTGCAGGAGGCCTAGAGAAATTCATATTCACGACACTTGAAATGTAATCATCAGCCTTGGTATCAAAATAGCTTGCTTTAAAGCTCATCTCATCATCGGTCAACAGTAAATCATCAAATCGAAGACCAAAGCCATATTCAAAGGTGCTATTTGTTTCAGGTCTTAAATTTGGATTTGGAACCCAATTGTTCGTATAAAAGGGGCCTATGCTAAAGTGTTTTGAGTCGTTATATAATTCACTTAAAGAGGGCGCTCTAAAAGCTTCAGAGTAGGAACCATATACCATAAACCAATCAACAGGAGTTAATGAAATCCCAGCTTTTGAGGACCAATTATTGGACTTAACTTCTGGGTAAATTGGATTTTTGGCATGGTATTCATCAAAACGAGCACCGCCAATCAGCGTAACCGGTAAATCTTTTAGTGTCACTTCATCTTGAAGCCAGCCTGAGCTAAAATCAATTTTAGCTTTAGGGAAAACATTTTGGACCGTTTCATTTGGGGTTTGTTCTTCTCGATAAAATTCTGTACCATAAGTAAGGGTGTGAGCGGCTAATGGTAATTGTTTTAACGAAGTCTTATTTTCAAGTTTTATACCTTGTTTGGTTTGTTTTCTTTCTTCTCTTGTAGAATTTTCCAAAACATCCTGATCTATAGTTACTTTTTGGTAATAGGTTGATAAAGTTAAATCTAGCCAATCTTGAGATGTAGGTTTCAATGAATAACTGAGACTATAGTCAGTTTGACTAGTTTTTCTATCCACGAGACTATTTTTTAAGGACTCTGGTGTTGCGGCTGGTCCTGTACCTGTTTCATTTTGCTGTGGATTTTTAGGTTGCTCAGACTCATTTTGATAATATCGTATTTGTCCTGTTAATTTTTGTCCTTCAGCTAAGTACCAGTTAGCTTTAGTCATAATATTACCAATAACTTCGTCGTTAGGTGAGGTAAAATCGGCTTGTTTTAAATTACCGCGTTCCCTTAAAACCCCAGAAAATAAGGCATCAAATTCATCTGTTTTACCGTAGAGTGTAATTCCGCTTCCTACACTATTATCGCCTGTAGCGCCTTGAATAAAATGAGTTCCTCCAAAAGATTCACCTTCTCTTAAAAGTGAAGATGCATCCACGGTTTGATAAGCGATCACACCACCTAAAGCGCCACTTCCATAAAGTAGTCCGCTTGAGCCTTTAACTATCTCCACTTGCTTGATGAGACTACTATCGATAAAAGTACCATCAATATGACCTGTATCAGTCCCTTGACTTATACCATCAACCAAAAGAAGTACGCCGCGTTTATCATATCCTCTGAGCGTTATATTTTGGCCATTTGTACGTTGTGTTCCAGTGATTTGAACACTAGCATCGTTTCTCAAAAGTTGGCTTGCGGTAGTTGCATGGCGAGTCGAACCGCTATTTTCTATTACATTTACTTGCATAGGTAAGCTAAATGTATCTCTAGCATTTCCTGTAGCTATGATAGAAATAGTCTCATTTTGCGGGGCTTGTTCTTGAGAATTTTCATTATTTTCATTCAGAATGCTCTCATCCTCTGCCGTAGTGGGACTTTGCGAAAAACTATAAAAAGGCATCGAAATTAACCCTAGCGATATCAAAAAGTAGAGTGGTTTAATGCGGGATTTAAAATGTGAATGTGTATAATTACGATATAAAACGCGAATTGGCATATAAAGCTCCAGGAGTCATTGCTATCAGATTCAATTGCAAAATAAACTTCTGGCTGCCTAGCAAAAGATTAGGTGGCTAAAGTATGATAAGTTGAACTGTTAATTTATTTAGTCAAAATTAACTTACCCGCTTTGGTTTCCCTCAACTGGTATAGGCCATTTTGATGTTGTATATAAACAATTTTATTTGATTCAAATAAACTATCACTATCGATAATTTTAGTTTGTTTAGCATCCTGCTGTGTGCCTAGCGATGTTTTATTTATTGTTTCATCTTTTGCTGAGTGCTGCGTCATAACGCCTCCTTTTATAGATTAATTCATGAGTTTTAATTTTAACACTAGTTGCAAATAATAATCAATATCAAATGCGAATAATTATCATTAATATTAAGCTGAATTTACTATGTTGTTTATTATCAATAGGTTGTTTTTTTGAAGGTGGCGATATATTAAAAGGTGTACCTTATTACTTTAAAACATAAAAAAAAGTACTTTTAGTGTATTGATATAATAAAAAATCTGAATAGTAATCAGAATCTAATGATCAGAAGCAAGACAAAAAAGGATAAATATTTGGTAGGGGATAACTAAGTAAAAAAAGTGCATTACATCAAAATTATTTTTGCATTAATTTAAAAGAAAAATTGAAAAAATGAAACCTAAAAGCACATTATTTCTAGTGTGCTTTTAGGTTTTACTGTCATTTGAATTAAACTATTAAATAACTAAGCAAAGTGAGGGTGAGTTACGAGGTTAAAAAATGCATTAATTGATCGACCATAGAAGGGGTCCCTACAAAAAAAGGAGAACGCTCATGAAGACTTGTTGGTTGAATATCTAAAATACGCTGAAAGCCATCAGTTGCCTTTGCTCCCGCTTGCTCCGCAATAAAAGCCACCGGATTACATTCATAAAGTAAACGTAATTTCCCATCAGGGTAGGAGGCTGTGTTAGGGTACATGAAAATTCCGCCTTTAAGAATATTTCTGTGGAAATCAGCCACTAAAGAGCCTATATACCTTGAGTTATAAGGACGATGGGTTTCCTTATCAATTTCTTGGCAATATTTCATATATTTTTTAACGCCATCGGGGAATTTAAGATAATTGCCTTCATTAATAGAATAGGTATTACCAAATTCTGGAAAACTCATGTTTTCATTGGAAAGACAAAACATACCTAAAGAGGGCTCATAAGTAAAACCATGAACTCCCTGGCCTGTGGTATAAACTAATAGAGTAGAGCTTCCATAAAGAACATAACCCGCAGCGACTTGTTTATTGCCAGGTTGTAAAAAATCATCAATGGCAATATTTTGACCAATAGGTGTTACTCTGCGGTAAATTGAAAAAATAGTGCCTACTGGAACGTTAACATCTATGTTTGATGAACCGTCAAGTGGATCTATCAACACAACATATTTTGATGTTTGCGATCTACCACCTTCAAATATGACCAGATCATCGTCTTCTTCGGAGGCAATTCCTGCCACTTCACCACGTGATATTAATGCTTTTTTAAAACGCTCATTGGCTAACACATCTAATTTAGTTTGCGCTTCACCTTGTATATTAGAGCTTTCATTGAATCCTAAAATATCACTCAAACCTGCCTTTGATATTTCACGATTAATAAACCTAGCAGCAGTTGCAATTGAAGAGAGTAACGCAGAAAGTTCGCCTGTTGCATAGGCAAATTGATGTTGCTTAGCATATACAAATTCACTTAGGGTAATCATTTTAATCCTTAAAAAATCAAAAAAAAGAACAAGTTAAATAGAAAATAAAAGTAGCCACTCCATAATAACCTATTTAGATATTTATAATGTGATCAGGCTCTGATAATACTACAGATTACTTATTTAGTTATTACGTTAATTGGAAAGAATATCAATAAAGTATAAGAGTAAAAAATTATTTAGGATCTTTTAGTTAAAGGGGAGAGGTAAAACAATAATTAATTATCGAAAAACAATAAAAATGTATTGTTTAAATGATAAATTTTACGTATTATATTACTAACTAAATAACAGAAGGATCATTATATGGCAACACATTCATTTTGGACTCAAAAACATTCAATTAAACTAACTCAATGGGTTATTAAATTTACATCGATCGCTATTTTATTTATTTTCTCCTCGGCTCCCTTTTCGGAATCATTACTAGCTGAAAAAATAAGTTCTGATGTCCATGTTATTTTCTCTTTTATCTTAATGACGCTTTATTCCGGAGGAATACTCGGTTTATTGTTGATGTATTTTTTATTAAAGCTGTTGAAAAATATACTTAATAATCAGGTCTTTATTGGGGATAATATCCATTATTTAAGGGTGATTTCATGGATTTGTTTTTTGGGTGGGCTCATTGGATTAATTTCTACCTTTTATTGGATATTGTGGTTGCCAGTCTCCTTCATGGCCATTTTTATCGGTTTAATTATTCGGGTAATCAAAAATATATTGGCCGCTGCAATTACTATTAAAGAAGAAAATGATTACACAATCTGAAGCTAAAAGGATTTAACTATGCCGATTATATTAAATTTAGATGTCATGATGGCAAGACGCAAAATTTCATCGAATGAACTAGCAACTAAAATAGATTTAACACCAGCAAATTTATCTATTCTAAAAACAGGTAAGGCAAAAGCCATACGCTTTACAACGTTAGAAGCCATATGTGAAGCACTGGATTGTCAACCAGGTGATATATTGGAATTTAAAAAGGAAGAATAAATGATGAATTAATATCAGTTGATTGGCTAGATCACAGCTAGCTAAAAAAATTTTATAATCAATTCTGTAAAATGGGATTGAAGCAATTACTTAATTAACTAGCTAATAAATTAAATTTATTGGTGTACCTTGTTGCGTTTAAAAATCATTATCTTTGGGGGATATATGACAACACAAACAATAGAATCAAAGGAATTAATTACACAAAAAGAGAGTGTGGAAGTCATACGAAAGGAACGGTATGAACTGAATTTACTCAGTAAAATAATTTTATTATCTTCGATGCTCTTTTGCTTAATTATAACTTGTTTTTGGGCTGATAGCTACAAGTCTTTTTTAGGCTGGCCTATGACTATTTCAATTTTAATTTATCTTTGTCTGCTTAATTTTATAGGGTTGAAGCAGGGGATTAAACCGTCACTTGAAAGCTATTTTTGGCAAATCAATCTAATAATTATTGGGTTAAGTACATTTTCAAATACAACAAATGAGTTGATTTTCTTTGTGTTTTTACTCTATTTTTTTATTTTATTTTATCTTCCAGGTTGTCATTTCAAAACATTGTTATTTAAAAAAACAAGTTCATTTTTTTTATTAGATGTTTACAACCATTTTTTGCAAGCATTCATTAAAATTGAAATTATAACTGCCTTATACGCTTATTTATTAAGCTTCACGAACTTTAGTAAGTTACCAAAAAGCTCCAAAGCAATAATGATAGGACTTTTAATTTCATTATTTATGGCTTTGATGATATTACCTATGTTATCCAATGCTGATGCTACCTATATCATTGAGTACTTCATAGAAACTAAGTTATTGGTCTTATTTGCGGATGTGAATTTTTTTAATTTGGTTTCATTTAGTTTCAAGATTATGCTTAGTACAACATTTGCTTTATTTATGGCTTTATTTTTAATTAATATTTCTTCGGGGAAAAAAATTCACCAAATGAATATGGAGTTGAGCGGTTACAACTTTGGAAAATTTAAACGTTTATCGCCCCTGACAATATTTATTATATTTATGGTGCTTTTTTTGCTTTATACTATATTTATTTTTTTACAAGTCGCTTACCTTTTTGATTCATTTATTGGGAAATTGCCGGACGATTTTATCTATTCTACTTATGCCAGAAAAGGCTTTTATGAACTTTGTTGTTTGACAATAATCAATGTGTCATTAATATTATCTAATGCCTTTTTTATGGAAAAACTAGAGTCTAAAGTGTGGAATGTCATATTCAAATCATGTTATGTCATTATTTCAGTCATAACCATTTTGCTTATTATTATAGCTTTTAGTAAGATGTTCTTATATATGCAAGTATATCAATTGACAACGAAACGAGTTCTTGTTTCAGTATTTTTGTTATATCTGGCTGTCGTTTGGTTATGCTTTATCTTAAAGCAATTTATAGTTATTGATATTGCAAGAATTGTTATTTTACTCGGTGCAGCTATACTAGTCATATTGTCAGTATCACATTTGAATATTTGGATTGAATATTACAATAGTTTACCTAAAGAGCACAAAATAACTACATTTTATTTCAGGTCAAGTGAAGATCTATAAAATTAAATAATCAAATAGTTTTAGCTCAATTTGATGTGATTGGTGATTAGCTTTTTAGAAAGTAGTTCTTAAATACTTGCGCTTAAGATACGAAAAATTAAGCACCAGATACTACAACTTGCAAGTATCTTGACTAGTACCGGTATCTGGTTTGCTTTTATCCATTCAAAATAAGTGAGCTGTGGTTTAGCTGTTGTTCAATATTATTCAAAAATAGTGGTTACTAGATAATACTGAAAGATCCCTTTTATTACATCAGTTCAATTTATTGCCTAGCTTACTAGGGGATGTTAAAATTTTATTTTGACTTAGCATAAGCTCATCAGAAAAAATTATGGTTAAAGGCTTTGTTAAATAAAATGGGACATTTTAACTAATGCTTGACAATATCAGGATAGTTTTTATAGCTGTAACACTCCCCCCTTTTTTAAAAGGGGATTTATTTTAGCGAATTATTTAGATTCCTAATATACATTTTAAGTGATAAAAATCCGAAAGATTTTCATAGCTTAATAACGAGTATATTAAATCAAAAAATGCGCTATTAATGGGTAATTATTGTAGGAAAGTCTTCTTCAGATCTTAATGTGAATACTTCACATCCAGTTTCTGTTACAGCCAGTGTATGTTCATATTGAGCTGATAAAGAACGATCTTTAGTTTTAACTGTCCATCCATCTTTCATGATTCTAACTCGGTGATCTCCTGCATTTAACATAGGTTCGATGGTAAAAGTCATCCCAGGTTTTAAAATCACTCCGCCATCATCCGCCTTGTAATGAAGTACTTGAGGTGATTCATGAAAAACATTACCAATTCCATGACCACAAAAGTCTCTTACCACGGAAAAACCTTGTGCTTCAGCAATAGGTTGAATCGTTGCGCCGATTTGATTTAATCTAATACCCGGTTTAATGATTTCTATTGCTCTATATAAGCTTTCCTGAGTGACTTTACACAAACGATTTGCAAGAATGCTTCCATCGCCTACAATAAACATTTTGGACGTATCCCCAAAATAACCATCCTTAATTACAGTAACATCAATATTTACGATGTCTCCATTTTTAAGTATGCGGCTTTCAGTCGGTATACCATGGCATACCACTTCATTGATGGAAATGCACACAGATTTTGGAAAGGGGTTGTCAGAAGGACCATAATTGAGGCATGCAGAAATTGCTTGTTGTTTGATAGTGATATGCTCATGGCATAATCTATCTAATTCACCAGTGCTGACTCCGGCGATGACATGAGGTGCTATCATTTCCAGTACTTCTGCTGCAAGTTTACCTGCAACTCGCATTTTTTCTAGTTCGTCTGGAGATTTAATTGAAATGTTCATAATTTACTCTTAATTTAAGTGGTTTTAAAAGACATTGTTGCTGTGAATCATATAATATATGACAATGATAACAAATTTTGACTAGTGATGCGATGTTAATTGTTTACACCTATTCACGGCTTAACAGGACAAACAAAATAGCAAAAAAGGGCTCGCAAGAGGGAACAACGCAAAAAAATAATTTGGTGGCTTTTTTCTATGAAAACTTATGGGCAAGAAAATAACAAATCGATTTATAAGGCTATGTTAGTTATATGAGCCATTTGATAAAAAAATTAGAGCTTACATCGATGTTGAATTTTAAGGGTATTGCTGAATGGTTAATTAATTTAGCAATACCCTGTGATGAAAATAATTATTTATGAGGTAGCCATTTGTAGGTTTTATCCGAAAAATCTACTTTTCCTATCCCTGGTGAGTTGATATGTGCCCCTGCAATATTCCATTTATTTATGAATGCTTGCTCTAAAAAATAATTTCGACTCTTGATTGCGTCGGTAGGGTTAGAGTCAAACGAAATAGTTATTTCAGGATTTGCAAACTGGTTGTCTGTATTGTGTATAATATCACCAAAGAATATCCACGCTTCTTGATCTTCAGGCTGCCATAAGAATGCACTATGGCCAACTGTATGTCCTTTAGCGTCGAAAACTTCAAAAGTGTCTACTAGTTTGTCCCCTGCTTTAAATTTGACAATTTTATCCGTCCCTAAGTTTGAATAGGCGTTTAGAATCGCTTTCACTTGCTTATCATTTTCTTGAACAACCCAATGCTGATATTCCAATTCATTGATGAATAATGTCGCATTAGGGTAAGAAGGTTCCCATTTGTCCTTTTCCTTATTATAAGTAGCCAATCCACATATATGATCTGTATGAGCATGGGTCAATAAAACACCATTTATTTTATTAGGTGCAATATTTAATTGTTCTAAAACTTTTCGGGTTTTATTACCATCTTGCCCGAGACATTCTCCACCACCCGCATCGATTAAGTAATTTTGACCATCTTTGGCGATTAAAAATGTATTGATAGGGGTTCTAAAACTCGGTTCAGAGTCACCAGAATGAGCTTTTAATAAAGAGTCAGTAATTGATTGAGGAACATTTTGAAATAGAGAAGCTGCTAAATCAATGTTTGCATCATTAATTGTATATAAAGTATTTTTATTATTTATTTCAATTTTAGAGTAGGGTTCTAAAGATGATGCAAATGCATGTGAGCAAATAATTAATGAAAGAAGTGACAAAGTACTTTTATTAAACATGGGGTCTTCCTTATATTAAGTTATGGGTTACGGGCTTATATTTATCGACATACGATAATTCCAAATTTTTACATTAAAAGAGCCTAATGGATTTTTTGTAAAAAATAAATAATTAATAATAATGTTCTTTTACTATTAATTTGAAAGTGAATATGTATTTTCAACCTGATTTTATAATATTTTTTCCTCAATGTTGGCATGTATCATTCATTAATATCAATTTAAGGCAGTTCACCATAAGTCAAGAGTATTGAATAATGCATTTAATGTATACGAAAGTTTACTCACAATTACTTAAAATGATTTATTAACAGACGATATCTTGCTCTATGGCACTTACTATAAGTCGGTGAACGAATTTTCATGTTCCTCACTTTTTAATATCTAAAAATAGAATCTAAATTTTTCATTACTATTTTCACGACTGTATGGCTGGTATATCTTAATAAATGCTTATTAGAATTTTGATTAAATTCATACTTTAAAGTGATAATATCCATTTTTCTGATATACAGAGCTTAAGAATCGTGTTCTAATTTATAATTGCATGTGTATAAGTTTAGTGATATTGATAATACTTAACAAGACAAGAATATATACTGGTATAAAAACTACTAGGCTGAATTAATTATGACCTTATCAAATGAAAATAGTAAAAATGCACTGGGTAATTTTTTAAGGAAACTGAGAGAATCTGCCTCTGCGGATATGTATGGTTTTAAAACTATATCTGTGCGAAGAACTCCTGGTTTAAGGCGTGAGGAATTAGCTCAATTGTGTGATGTAAGCACAACGTGGATAACATTACTGGAGCAAGGGAGAGCAAGTCCTCCCTCCTTGAAACTGATACAAAGAATTATAAGTCAACTAAAACTAAATAAAACACAATCTGATTATTTTCTTGAGCTATATATCGATGCATATAGTCCCTCAGAAACTAAGTCGAAGCCTGATGATTTCCTTGAAATTAGCAGTGAAATTGAAAAAAATGAAATTTATAAGATTTTATCTATGCTTGTCTACTCTTTTAGTTCCCCTGCCTATGTTATTGATCCTAAATGGGACATGATTTGTTGGAATCAACAAATTGCAATTTTATTCAAAGGTTGGCTTGATAATGCTGATTTTTTTACTTCAAATAAAAATTTATTAAATTTTATTTTTATCAATGACTCTTCAAGAGATAATTTACCTGATTGGGAATATAGAGCAAGAAGATCAGTTGCAGAATTTAGAAATGACAGTGCACCCTTTAAACATATCGCTTCTGTTAATTATCATATTGAGTTTTTATTAAAAAATAGTTTACATTTTAAAACGTTATGGGAACAGCAAGAAGTATTACATAGAGATGGAGTCATCAAATCATTTAGACAAGAGGACGGAAAGTTAGCATCATATCGACAAATATCCTGTAAAATTGAGGCTTTTCCTGCATTAAGATTAATCTTACTTTTACCAGAATCATAGTCAAAATTTATGTGTATTTGAAACGACTAAGGTAAACATTAAATATTAACAAATTTATAATAACCCATATAGGCTCTAATTTAAAAGGCAGAAGCTTGATTTATATGTTGTAGATAATATGCCTATCGCTGATGAGGGAGCTCATTGAAAGGCATATTTGGCCATTGACTCCAAAAATATTAGCGCCGTGATTATAAACATTAAAATTAAATTAAAATTAAAACTATTAGCTGCTCATTTTAAATTGTTTGTTGTTTGCTAAATTGCAATTGTCTAGGGATTAGAATTAAGCTTATAAAGGCTACAAAAGCCATTACATAAAACGTATCAGCACCCATTGATTTTAAAAGGGTACCAGAAATAGATGAAAAAATGGCTAAGCCAATTCCTGAAGCCATAGTTGCATAAGCAGCTTGGAGGTAAATAATCTGCTGGTTGCTAAATTGACTAATAAAACGCATCATCGCCATATGCCCCATGACATAAGTGATTGCATGAAATGATTGCATTATAAAGATAAGAGGTGCAGAAGAAAAATTAGCCATAAAAAGCCATCTAGCCACAGTGAATAATCCACAGCAGAGAAAAAGGCTACGTAGTTTCCATTTGTAGACTAAGCGGTGGCCAAAGGCAAAAAATAACACTTCAACTAAAACTGAAAAAGAGATAAAAATGCCAATTAATGTATCGCTATAACCCAGTTTTCCCCAATAGATAGCAGCGAAACTATAATATGCGGCATGAGATCCTTGGATGAGCATGATTGACAGCATGATCAGAAGTACCATCGGCGTCAATATCAGAACTTTGATTTCTTTGAATGTATGTTTAGTTTCTTCGTGTTCTTCATCTAAAGAGGTTTTATCTTCAGTATCTTTGACATAGTGAGTTTCGCTTGATTTATTATGCTGAGGTTGAAAATTGATACTTGCCTTAATGAAGGTTGAAACAAGGAAGGTTAAGTGTGTGATAAATAAGCAGACAATAATTACCCTATAATCAAATAAGTCCATAAAGGTCCCTACAATTGTGGTGGCAAATACAAAACCAATAGAGCCCCATAAACGTACTTTTCCGTACTCAAAAGGAGACTGTTTTTGCCATGCCGCAGCTAAAGAATCACTTAAAGGAATGCATGGGCTCATCACAAAGTTATAGGCTATCATTATTAATAAGATCAAGGCCCAATTCATGGGAATAAAAAATAATGCAATCAGAACACAGCAAAAGATGCTAAGCAAACGAAGGCCTGGGATGAGTTGGCTAGATTGTTTTAGGACTAATGGAACGACAATCGTACCAAGACTTCTAGCGATTAAACTAATGGCAATCATATGTCCAATTTGCTGTTCGTTGTACCCAAGTCCTTCAAGCCACTTCCCCCAATAGGGAATTAATATCCCCCAAGTTGAAAAAAAAGTGAAATAGCATATTGGTAACCATTTTTTGGGGCTGAGACCACTTTGGCTTACTGGTTCTGTCATTTGCATAAAATACCTAAAAATTAGAATGGACGAATGAAAAAAACAAAGGCGTAAGATTACGCATTTAGATGGTTTTTCTTGAGTAAATTATAAATTCCAATCACAGAACAGCACAAAACAGCAAGAGCGCCTGTGCGCATGGCCCATGGCCCACTGAAGTGCTCAGCAATAAAACCTATGATAGGCGCACCTATTACAGTACTTCCCATCGATACCGCAAGGTAAAATGCCATTACTCGGCCTCTAAACTCTGAAGGAACTTTTAATTGTACCATTGCATTAGTTGTGGTCATGAAAATTTGCACTGAGATGCCACATAAAATAAGCATAATACTGAAATACCAATAATTAAAAGCAAAGCTACCTAGTAGTAAGCTAATTGAAAATAACAATGCACCGAAACAGATGTAGTGCAAAGTGGGAATAGATTGTTTAGCTGAAATCAAAGATCCGGTAACTGAGCCTACCGCCAGTGTAGATATTAATGCACCATAATGTTCAACATCCAAATTGAGCACTTTTACCGTGATGGTTGAAATATAGAGTGTAAAATTAAGTCCAAGTGCACTGACTAAAAAAAGCATAATAAAAAGGCTTTTAAGATAGCTATTTTGGTAAATATATTGAATGCCGTCTAAGATTTGTCTCACATTTATGGTAGATTTACTCTTAGGGATAAGTTTTTCTTTGTTTAACGAGAAAAGCGCGATTAGCATAAAAACGAAGCTACATGCATTGAGAATAAAAATCCAACCAGAACCAATGACAGCGATTAAAATTCCTGCTATCCCTGGGCCTATCAATCGAGCTAAATTAAATGAGGTTGCATTTAGGGCTACAGCGTTAGACAAATCCTTCCCTGTGACAAGTTCTGATACGAAAGTTTGCCTTGCTGTTGCGTCAAATGCAGTAGTACATCCGAGAGCTAGGGCAAATCCGTATACATGCCATAATGTTACCAAACCAGTCAAAGTCAATAAACCCAGTAATAAAGCAAGTATGCACATTATGATTTGAGTAAAAATTAAAATTTGCCGGCTAGGGTATCTTTCCGCGACATAACTCACGACAGGAAGCAATAATAATTGAGGACCGAACTGACAAGCGAGAACTATACCTAAGGCCGAAGGATTATTATCCGTCAGCTCTTTGATGACAAGCCAATCTTGCCCAGTCCTTTGCATCCAAGTGCCGATGTTTGAGACCATAGCGCCTATCGCCCACCAGCGATAATTTGTATTTTTTAGTGAGCGAAATGCGTTAGCCATCATGACCTCGACGTCTTTAATTAGTTATGGTTTACAGTAGGAACGTAATCTGGGGTAATCACAGGTTCACTAAGCTGGAGTTTTTCTTTGTTATCTAACTTTACCTCAATAAATTGATTAAATCCATAAAGATTTTTTCCTTGAAAATAGGCTTTTTCTGGATTGTATTGTGGGTATGTTATGGATGTACCTAATTTTTCAGCAACCCATTTAGACATTTCAAAATGTGATACCCAAGCTTTACCTTGAAAATAGGTTTGAAAGTCTTGTCCCTCTGGTTCATTCCAACTTGCACTAAAAATAGGAACTTTAGCAATTTCCCTGCGCAGAATGTTGTGTCCCCATAAATTTTCTTCCCCAAGAAGTTGACCATGATCTGATGTTATCACAACATGGTTCTCTCCAGGCAAAGCTTGAATTTTCGTCAAAAGTCTATCTAAAATTGAATCTATGTACAGAACAGAATTATCATAACTATTCACATCTCTAATTTCACGTTTTAGAGCGTCCTCATCTTCCCAGCGCCTAAACTCTTTTCTATGCTCATAATTCTCTTCATAGGGAGAGTGTGCACCTCGAAGTAATATAACGACAAATTGTTTTTTAGAAGAATCGAAATCTTTAAGAAATTTGAAAATCCCTTCATCTTTTTCTTTTTCAAATAAAAGAGGGGCATCTTCTTCACTGATGAGTTTATCAATATAAGGAACACCTAAGTCGTTTAATACGCGTGAACTTTGAGAAGATATCCAGGTGGTTTCATAACCGGCAGATTTTGCAAGCTTAAATAAGTTAGTTTCAGCTGATTTAATTTGGTTGATGTTGCCAGGATCATGAATGGCATTCATGATTAGAGGAACACTAGCGGCTGTCGCAACGGCTGCTGCCACGCCTTTGTGCTTTGTTAAACCCTTATTGAACCATTCGTTAATGAGGGGAGTATTTTCTCTTTCGTAGCCAAAAGCTTGCAGATGATCGTATCTGAGTGAATCGACTATAACTAGCCATACCGTATTAGCATTCGAGTTTACTTTGCTTAGTGACGGGGGGGGGATTTCTGCCTTTGGCATGACTTCTTCGATCGAGGGAAAACCCTTAATAAGAAAAAAAGAGTAAGTATCAAGCGTGTTATAAAGGCTAGGTCTAGTAGGGCCAGGTAAAAACATATTTAAATCGCGATAGGTTGCACGATACGGTTTTGATGCTAGGATTAAAAATATGCCTAAAAAACAAACAGAGCTTACCCAGTTATTGATTTTTTTGGGTAAAAGTTTCCAATACAAGTAAATATTAAGCCCATAGGGTAAGATTACTGCCAAAATAAGGTGCAGGTGATTACGCCAAGTATAAGTTACAGATTGACTAATGTCCTTAGATTCACTAAATATACTTGAGATGGTAGTCGGATCAATTGGTCTGCCAACATAAGAAATATGTAAAAGTTGGCTAAATTGAAGTAAACCAAAAAATACGAGAATAATAATGGCTAGGCTACGATTTCCTCCAAGCCAAAGTAAAAGATGAAATCCAAACAAGGAAAGGGCGAATTTAAATTCAAATTTTGCCCCATTCGATTCAGTAAAAAGTTGTTGTATTGCGTCATCTATTTGCATTAACACACTGCAAATAAAAGCCAAAATAATATATTTGAAACATTGTTTTAATATAGGGTTTCTGGTGTTTTTATCAAAATTTAAAAAATGTAGACTAATAGACATGGGTAAAAGTACCTTGATTTATTTATTCATTATAGTGGAAATGGGGTGACATTCAGTTTTAATTGATGAACTGAGCTTGAAGTAAGTTGAACAGCTTGACTGACAACAGCGGATTCAATGCACCCCATTGACAAGTATCCATCATCAGGCATATCTTGCATTGAATGGCTGAGTTTAATACCTGGGTTCCAAATAACAGAGTCACATGAGTTCTGCTTTTCTAATAGCATTCCATGACTATTTTCAATTAAAATTTTACGGCTTAACATCTCATCAATGAGTTCTAATTTTTTGTTACTCTGTGTGTAAATTCTATCAATATGGTCTTTAAATGTTACCGATGAAGACGTTTCTTTTTCAAGCACTTGATTATTGAGACTGTTGATAAATTCTGAGCCCAGACCTAAAACGTGGGCGTTATTCACATGAGAGATATGAAAGTAAGAGTGCAATGCACATGTGAACTTAAAATTCCCTCTGCTTTCGAGAATAAATTCACAGGTATCTGATAAGTAGAGTTGTAAGCAAAGTGAAAACTCATAGGGCCATATAGAGCGAGACTCATCTGTAGAGTTAAGCGTTATCGATAGATTTACTTTTTCACTATCGTCTGACAAAGAGTCAAGCTGCCACAGGGAAGTTCTAGCAAAGCCATGTGCAGGAAAAGCACTTTTACCGAACCATGGCCAGCAGATAGGTACCCCCCCTCTGATAGGTTGATTTCTTTTAAAGGGAGTCAAAGGACTTAACCAGAAAGTTTCCGGTCCGTCTCTTAATTGCCAGTTTAATAGTTGCGCTCCCTGAAGACTTATTGCGGCGTCAAACTTTGGGTGACAAATAAAAATAATATCCAGTTCATCTATTTTTCCTAAAAAAGCAAACTCAGATAATTTTTGGTGGTCTTGAACCAAACCGTCTTTTATACCCGCCTTACTCAAAAGTCCGTTTAAAAAGGAGTGGGGTTTAACATTCAGATGTGTAGGCATTATTGAATTCTTAAGAAAGTGTATTTATTTGGTATTGATTTATCCTATTTTTAATGCTTAGCAAAAAATCAGTGGGTACTGTGCAGAGTATTAAGGTGAAATCGTTAATAATGTAATTTATTTTAATCTATATTATGTTATCCTAATTGATGAGTTTTTTCACGTAAAAGATGCGTGAAAATAAAACAAATATCATAAAGTAGGTGATTTTTTTATAATCAAGGTTAATAAAGGATAAAACTTTATCATTATGCAATGTTTAAGCAACGCTTTAATTAGCAACGTTTCAATTGTTCCTTCAGCTTCAAATTTAGTTCCCTCAGATGAGGAATTTGCTGTTAATCAAAAGAAAAAAGTGATTATCGGTATGTCAGGCGGTGTAGATTCTTCTGTTGCAGCTTATCTTCTTTTGATACAAGGATACCAAGTAGAAGGGCTTTTTATGAAAAATTGGGAGGAAGATGATGGTACAGAGTATTGTACAGCTGCAGTTGATTTAGCTGATGCGCAAGCAGTAAGTGATAAATTGGGTATTAAGTTACACGCCATCAATTTCGCTGCAGAATACTGGGATAATGTTTTTGAACATTTTTTGACTGAATACAAAGTGGGGAGAACTCCAAACCCCGATATTTTATGCAATAAAGAGATAAAATTTAAAGCCTTTTTAAATTATGCCGCGGAGGATTTAGGCGCTGATTATATTGCTACAGGTCACTATGTAAGAAAACTGACGTTAGACCACGCAATAAATAAGGATGAGGGTTTTACAACGTTTATGTTACGTGGTCTAGATAATAATAAAGATCAGAGTTATTTCTTGTATACATTGTCGCATGAACAAGTTGCTAAGTCATTATTCCCGGTAGGGGAACTTGAAAAACCATTAGTAAGACAAATTGCAAACGAATTAGAGCTTTCTACAGCTAAGAAAAAAGACTCTACAGGGATATGCTTCATAGGTGAACGAAAATTCAATGAGTTTTTAGCACGCTATTTACCTGCCCAACCTGGTGTGATACGCAGTGTAGATGGTGATGTTTTAGGTGAGCATTTAGGGTTGATGTATCACACGCTGGGGCAAAGGAAAGGGCTTAAAATTGGTGGTATCAAAGATGCTGATGATAATCCTTGGTATGTTGTAGATAAAAATCTAGTTGATAATGAACTAATTGTTGCTCAAGGAGCAACTCACCCAAGGCTGATGTCACAAGGATTAATTGCCGAGCAACTGCATTGGGTTAATGACATCGAATCTAGAATAACAAAAAACAGCCCCTTTAACTGTACTGTAAAGACTCGATATAGACAACCAGATATTCATTGTACATTATCTTATAATGAATCAGGACATCTTATTGTAATGTTTGATGAACCAGTATCTGCAGTAACACCTGGACAATCTGCGGTATTTTACCAAGATGAGGTGTGCCTTGGTGGTGGAATTATTCAAGCACGTATTCCGCTAAAACCTTGATTTAGCAATTTGGTCCTAATCCCTCTTCTGATAGGAGGGAAGTATTTTAAAATTTATAACACGTTATTTAAGGAATCGGCTGTGGCAAAAAATTATTCAGATATTGTTATTGCACTCGCAGGACTATGTCAAGCGGCAACTATTGTTCATAATCTGGCTCATACGGGTGAGTATGATGAAAAGTCATTTAATATTCTAATCAAAAGCTTAGATTCTTTCAGTCCTGACTCAACCCTTGGTGTTTATGGGAATGATCTTGATAATTTAAAATTAGGACTCACAACTATTAGTGACATGTTGAGTGGTCAGACACAAAAAATCAATCCAGAAATTACTCGCTATGTGGTCTCTATGAGTGCTATAGAAACTCGATTAATGAACAATAAATCTGCACAAGAACAATTAAGACAAAGATTGTATCAATACCAACAGCAGTCAGTTTTTTTCAAGGATGAACCAGAACAGCAATATAACAACCTTGCAGGGATTTATGTTGATGTCATCAGCCCACTAGGACAAAGAATTCAAGTAACAGGCTCTGAACCTATTTTAAAAAACTCAAATGTTCAAGCGAAAGTAAGGGCTATTTTACTCGGAGGTATTCGTGCTTCTGTGCTGTGGAAACAGGTAGGTGGAACTCGCTGGCAAGTAATATTTTTTAGAAAAAAAATAGTTCAAACAGCCAATGAGCTATTAAGCTATACACAAAAGTAACGTTGCTTAAATGACCTTTTAGCCAAGACAATTTTTAAAAAACTGATTTTTGATAGGGAGAAAACCATGGAGTTAACAGAATTAAATGCTATTTCACCGATAGACGGTCGTTATGGCGATAAAACCACCATATTAAAGTCTATATTTAGTGAATATGGGCTTTTAAAGTATAGGGTTATCGTTGAAGTAAAATGGCTTAAAATGCTCTCTTTGCATCCTGATATCAAAGAAGTACCTAAATTTAGTTCTTCATCATATGATTTCTTGGATGCTATTGTAGAAAAATTTGATTTGGCAGAAGCACAAAAGATTAAATTGATTGAAAAAACGACTAATCATGATGTTAAAGCTGTTGAATATTATCTTAAAGAAAAAATAGCTGATATTAGCGAACTTAATGCAATAAGCGAATTTATCCATTTCGCCTGTACTTCAGAAGATATAAATAATTTATCCCATGGATTAATGCTTAAGGAAGCAAAAGAATCTGTTTTGGTTCCTTACTGGACTGAAATAATTAATAAAATGAAATCTCTGGCATCACAATACGCGACTATTCCGCTGCTTTCAAGAACTCATGGTCAGCCCGCTACACCTTCTACGCTAGGTAAAGAGTTTGCTAACGTGGCCTATCGTTTTCAAAGACAATTATTTCAGCTTAATCAAATTGAATTCTTAGGTAAAATAAATGGCGCAGTGGGTAACTTTAATGCTCACTTATCAGCTTATCCTGAAATAGATTGGCGTGCTACGAGTGAGAAATTTATCGAAGATCTAGGATTAACATATAATCCATTTACTACGCAAATTGAACCCCATGATTATATCGCAGAACTTTTTGATTGTATTGCACGTTTCAATACAATTTTAATTGATTTAGACAGAGATATTTGGGGCTATATTGCTTTGAATCATTTTAAACAAAAAACGGTGGCTGGTGAAATAGGTTCTTCAACCATGCCTCATAAAGTGAATCCGATTGATTTTGAAAACTCAGAAGGTAATCTTGGTTTAGCCAATGCAATTATGAATCATTTAAGTGCTAAATTACCTATATCTAGATGGCAAAGGGATTTAACTGACTCTACTGTTCTTAGAAACTTGGGTGTTGGCCTAGGTTATGCTTTAATCGCTTATCAAGCGACCTTGAAAGGGTTAAATAAACTGGAAGTTAATGAAGCAGGATTGCTTGAGGAGTTAGATAAGAACTGGGAAGTGCTTGCAGAACCGATTCAAACGGTGATGAGACGTTATAATATAGAAAAACCTTATGAAAAACTTAAAGAATTGACTCGCGGTAAAAGGGTAGATAAAGAAAGTATGCAAAAATTTATTGAGTCGCTCGATATTCCAAGCGAAGAAAAAACAAGATTAAAAAGCTTAACTCCATCGAATTATCTTGGTAATGCCATTGAGATGGTTTCAAGATTAAAATAATCTTTTTTAAATAATAATTTATAGGAATTTTTTTGCCCCTTTTATGGGGCATTTTAGTCAAATATGATGAAAATTTTACTTACTACATTAAATGCAAGATACTCTCATGCCTCATTAGGACTCCGTTATTTAAAAGCCAATATGGCAGAGCTTTATGATGTTACTGAAATAGTAGAATATACCATTCAGCAATCAGTAGATGAAATTGTGGAAAATATAGAAAAACTAAATCCACAAATCGTTGGCTTTGGGGTTTATATTTGGAATATTGAACAAACCACTAAAATAGTCCAAACGCTTAAAGTATTAAGACCTGAAATGAAAATTGTGTTGGGTGGTCCCGAAGTGTCTTATGAATACGAAGACCAGCCAATTGTTCAAAGGGCTGATTTTTTAATTACAGGATGGGGGGATATCAGTTTTCCAGAACTATGTCGTCAATTACTTAGTGGTTTAAGACCAATGGAGAAGGTTATTGTAGGCATCCAACCTCCTTTAGATGAGATTATACTTCCATATGATGAATATACTGAAGAAGATATAAAGCAAAGAACAGTTTACGTTGAAGCGTCGCGTGGATGTCCCTTTACTTGTGAATTTTGTCTTTCTAGTTTAGATAAAAAAGCATGGAGCTTCCCTTTGCCCAAGTTCATGCAAGCTATGGACAAATTATATTTAAAAGGGCTGAGGCAGTATAAGTTTGTTGATAGGACATTTAATTTAAAAACTGATTTTACCACAACGATACTCACGTTTTTTTTAGATAAGCTTGCTCGTCAGCCTGAAGATAAATTATTCTTACATTTTGAATTAGTTCCAGATCATCTTTCAGATGAGTTAAAAGAGTTGATTTTGCAATTCCCAGAAGGAAGTTTACAGTTTGAAATTGGAATTCAAACATTAAATCTTACAACGCAAAAGCATATATCTAGGCGAACAAATTTGCTAAAAGCTGAAGAGAACATTCGATGGTTGGTAGAAAAAAGTCACGTGCATTTGCATGTGGATCTTATTGCTGGACTACCAGCTGAGGATTTAGCCTCTTTTGGTGAGGGTATGGATAGACTGTATGCATGGAAACCTCACGAAATTCAATTAGGTATTTTAAAGAGATTAAAAGGCACCCCTATAATCAGGCATACTGATCCTTTTGGGTTTAAATATAGTCCAGAACCACCTTTTTCTGTAATGGAAAATAATGATGTTAATTTTGAAGAAATGAATCACATGAAACGTTTGGCTAAGTATTGGGATCTAGTCATAAATTCAGGACGATTTAAGCATATTGAACCTTTATTATTAGAAAGTACCCCTTTTGCCAACATGACAAATTTAACCAATTGGCTATATAAACATTTAGGTCGTTCACATGCGATTAGGCTCGAAAAGCTGTTTGAACTTGTCTACGAGTATCTTAAGGATATAAAAAAAGTGCCCGCAGATATATTAAAAAACGCAGTAACGGAAGATTTTCTTCGTACAGGTATACAGGGATGGCCTAAGGTGTTTGGTGAGGCCCCGGAAGATTGGAAAGAGCGATTAAGTGTAATGAACAAATCACGACAAGGAAACAGTGAAGCATCTTTACCCAAAAGGCAGCAACGTCATGTGGAATAAAAAGTAGCTAAATTGAACTGAGTTAAGAGCTTCAATTTTTTCTTTGATGTGATGATTTTGCAATTTAATGTGTAGTAATCCTTAGTTCCTGATAAACACCAACTTCAATCAATCAATTCCCCCCCTTTAAAATCAAAATTTTGAAGGGGTCATTCCTTTCTGTTCTTCACATAGGCTAAGCAATAGTCAGTCTATTTAAATTCTGCCGTTTCCCTTTTGTTCGCAGGATTTTAAGAACTCAATTTATTTTTCCTTTTAGAATCCAACTTATTTGAGTTAATTCCACCCGTGCAAGTACGGGTGGAAGCAAAAAAATATTTTTCCTGCAAGTTATGAGTTATGTTATTAACTTTTTTATTTTTGCCGTGTCATTAAATTAACAGTATTGAACTGACTACCGTTCTAATCTAAGGCTTTAGTCGTTTTGTAGTTAATTTCTGGATGTGAGTTCAAAACTTCCACAAAGGTAATAGCTATAAGAAAGAATAAGAAGTTTGGATGTGTATGTTTATGTAAAATTACATTCAAATCTTATAAAAACATTAACAATTACCACCTTTTACTTTACAATAATATTCAATTAATTACTTATACATATAAAGTGTCAGCTTTTTTATTCTTATTTCTCATCAGGGTGGATGTTTTAGTGTCAATTTCTTATGTTAGATTTTGCAATGTTTTTATTTGCATGGGGGTCATTCATTCTGCTCAAGCACTAGACATTAATTCGAATGCGATTATTAATCAACAACAAAAAATACAACAGGAACGACAAGAAGCAAGGCAAATACAACTTGCCCAAGATTTACCCTCTGTTCGTTTTGAAGCAAACTCTGGGGTTACGTCTTCTTCAGATTACCCCGTTGAAGAAACTTGCTTTGTGATTAATCAAATCGTTATTGAAGAAAGAGAATCTCTTCCTCAAGCTATACCTATTAATCTAATAAAAGCGTCCGCTGAAGGATTATGTTTAGGCGGCATAGGCATCAGCCAGTTGATCAGTAATTTGCAAAATCTCATTATTGACAGAGGGTATGTTACAACTCGTATTGTTGCCCCCGAACAAGACTTAACCACCGGCGTGTTAACCTTAAAAATTATTCCAGGTAAAGTACGAAAGGTTTATTTTGAGGAGGGTGTCAAGGGCAGTAATGCCTATGCTTTTTTATTGACTGCCATGCCCGCTAGGGCTGGTGACTTGCTAGATTTACGGGAAATAGAGCAAGGATTAGAGAATTTACAGCGCCTTCCTACAGTCCAAGCAGAAATGGAAATTGTCCCTACGGAAAATCAAGGAGAAAGTGATATTGTCATCAGGCGCAATCAGAAGAAATTTTGGCGCGTTGCGGTATCACTCGATAATTCAGGTTCAAAATCCACAGGTACCTATCAAGGCAGTGCCACCTTATACGTTGATAATCCTTTTGCGTTAAGTGATTTGGCTTACTTCTCTTGGAATAATGACGTACACGGTAAAAGTTCACAAGGGACTCAAAATCTCACAGGACATTACTCCTTACCTTTTGGCGATACGTTAGTCTCATTTACTGGTAGCCGTTATAACTATCATCAAACCGTTGCAGGTCTCACAACAGATTATGAGTATAGTGGAGACAATAACAGTTTAAATTTACAACTCGCTCATATG
>NZ_JBHLXE010000077.1:0-11622 GCF_042432445.1 Thorsellia kenyensis
CCTTAAGCGTTTTTAATTCAGCCGTTTGTGCATGGCTGTTTTTCTTTTCAGAACTCTCAATAAACTTCCTTTTCCAAGACTTTAATTGATGTTCAAAAATGCCTTTCATACGGCACCATTGGCTGAGTTCTTCGCCAGTTAAAGCATGAGATTCTGCAATGGCTAATAATTTTTCTTGAGCCGACCACTGTCTACTATCTGAAGAGAGTTGATTTAATTGTTCTCTATGATTTTTAAGCCAAGCATCCAAAGAGCTTTTGGATATATTGAGTTCTTTGGCTACAGCTTTAGAGACCGGTCTCCTCTATTATTAGCCAATTTAATTGCATTCATTTTAAATTCATCTGAAAATTTTGGGTTAGCCATATTTTTAAATCTCCTATTATTTAATGATAGTGTACTATAAAATTATTAACAACTATCCTAATTGATAGGGAAGGTGTTAAGTGTTGATTTATAAAAAATCAACACTTAACTAATTTTAAGCCATACAATCACGGATTTAAAAATCACCCCTTCAAAATATTGAATACGCGCCGAAGGCTATGTTTTGCTATTAAGAAGGCCATTCAGTCTCTTCCCCTCGCTTAGCAAAGCGCTTTGTTATTTCTCCATGAACAGGTGCAGAAGTCGGTAAAGTCCACCCTCCAAATTCTGTGCGTCTGTATTCATTTATTTTTTCATATAAACGATCTTTAGTTAAAGCAACAAATGGTCCATGCTGTACTATTGGTTCATAGAGAGGTACACCCTGGAGTAGAAGAAGCTTTACTTCGCCATCAATTGCAATGATAGGCAATTGGTCAAAAGAAGAATCCAGCGAAATTTTCATTGGTTTATCGATCACTACATCCCCAATTTTAACCGAGTTACCCATATAAAAATACAGGCTTCTCAGAGCATGTAGATTGTGAGCTTTAGGTAAATTAAATTGCTCTCCTTTGGCTAATGTTAAAACGGCAACCGTAAGATCAGCTTTTTCAGAACTTGCATAAGAAGCTTGCGGAGGAGTGATCGAAGCTCTATAGTGACCTAATTGGCCAGTGAACACTTTTAAGTGACTTGAGTTAACTATATCAAAGTGAGTGAATTTCTCAGCCCAATACATATTGAATGCTGCAGGACTTTCTTTAGAGCGCGCGGGTAAATTCAGCCATATTTGAAATAATTCTAAAGGATTTAATTCTGTTTTATTCAGCAACGGAAACATTTCACTATGCAAAATACCACTGCCAGTGGTTAGCCATTGGAAATCCCCTTTGCCATATCGAGCTGTTGCGCCTAATGAATCCGTATGATCAACAAAGCCCTCTTCAACTATAGTCAATGTTTCAAATCCACAATGTGGATGAGCAGGAAATCCTGGTACGGTTTCACCATGATACATGCGATATCCGTCTTTTTTAATAAAGTCACTGCCAAGATTTCTACCACTTAAATCGGCATCAGGCCCAAATTCTTCATTAGCTCTAGGATAAATGTCTTGATGATAGGCACAAAACAAAAAGGGATCATCAACAGGCCAAGGAAAATCTAAAGGTGTTAGGGCTTTAATAGCCGGGTGATATTTTGACGTCATTTTATCCTCTTACGTGTAACGTTTCTTTAAGGTTATTTTAACGATTTTTGCTTGTAAGTGACAAAACAAGTCAACGCGAAAATAACCTAACTTTTTTTAGGGTAAGTTGGTTAAAAATTATTAAAGTCCCAATCCCAAGTCTTGCTCTAACTGACTTACTTTCGATTTTAACTCTTCAAGTTGTAAGCGTTTTTCAATTTCTGAATTCGATTGAGGTGATTGGTTTACAAGTGTTTCAATTTCATTGATCTGCGCTTGCAATGATTGGCTCGAAGAAGTTTTTTGCTTGAGATTTTGTAATAAATTATTTAATCTTCCACGTGCAGCATCGTTGATTGCTTTCGCTTCACCAAACTCCATATCCTGCCTATTGAGCTCTTGTTGTAGCTCTTTCACGACTGATTTTAGCTCACTATTAAGAGCAGTCTCATCTGTCAGTTGCTTTTGCCTGTCATCTATCCTTTTTTGATATGTGCCTGAATATTGACAATTAAACTTTGTCACAAGACTGACATCACCTGAATTAGGGTCACAATCTTTTACATCAGTGGCGCAACCAGCTAAAAATGCAATAGCACTCAAACTGGCGAGTAATTTAATTTTTTTATTCATTCTGTCCTCTTATTAAGAGTAATTTAGCAATAATCGTAATATTAGTAATAATTAAGATAAACGAATAGCGGTACGTTGCTCAAATAATGAATTCAATTCGGTTTCTAATGCTTTGATTTTTTCATTCATTACTTGAATTTCTTTATCTAATTCTTTTGTATCACCTTGTTGGCTGTTGCTCAATTTATCCCACTCCATTTTCCGAGTTCTTGCATTTGTAATTGAGCTTAGGAGAAATTCTATATTAGCATCAATTGAGGCCAAATTGCGTTTAGCTGCTTCTGCATTCACACGGTTAGCTGCAATATCTTTTTGAAGGTTATCCAAGATAATTTTATTGTCATTGATGACAGATTGGTTAACCGCGGTTAAACGGGTTAAGCGCGCATTTTCTTCACGCAAGTCATTAAGGGCTGCATTCAATGCAGCCTCCTCTGTACCATATTTTTGGCGATTGTAATCAAGAAACGCATTCGCACCTACCCCTACAGTACAACCCGCAACTGCTGCAATCAGAGCACATTCAGCTTTATTGTCTGAATTACTTAATAAACAGCCCACAACGCCTGTGCCCGCACCCACCATACAAGCTTGTGTTCCGGACTCAGAAAAAAATTCAATATCTGGGTTATTAGTCAAACGCGAGTCCACATCGCTTTTTTTATTGCTGGCACATCCAGCTAAAATGATTGATAACACCACAAAAGTGGCGCGTAAAGAATAAGATAATTTTGTAGGTTGCATACCTACCTCCTTATGTAAAATATATTTAATTTATTAAAAACCTATTCACCATGATTTTTTATAGCATTCAAGGGCATATAAAATAATACCCTCTATTTTTTATAAACATAAAAATATTAAAATTAATTTATTGCGTTATTTTACAATTTTCCAACCATTGCTGTTTTGTTATTTTGCCATTATCCCAATAACCTTGTAAATGCATCCAATACGTGTCTAAATAGTTGTGTAAATTAGATTTTGAATTCGCTAGCAAACGCGTTTTCAGAATATCAATTTGCGGTTCTATTTCACTATATTTATAGGTTGCTGACATACTCACTAAAGTGTCGGCATAATAACCATTCAAAAACTCAAGTACTTCATTATGACTATCTAACTGAGATTTTCTCTTTACACACTGAGCATCATCAGGTGTTTTCGCACAGCTGTTTTCATAAATTCCCTCAAGTCTAGTGTAAAATAGCCCATCATCTTTTAATTTAGTACATAAAAAAGCCCCAAGTTGCAGTGCGGAACGAACCGCTTCATCACGTTGTTCATCGCGGGCTTGTGCATTTGCCCTCAATTCATTACGCAAACTTTCTAGTTCTTGTTTAACTTTCACATCTTCTAACTCATTTGTTATCTTAGCAAGAGAGTCTAGTGCTGTAGGAGCTAATGTTTGTCGTTTTGTCTCTTCTTCATTCTTAGGTTCTTGGTTTCCTAAAGCTAACCATGCTTTATCTATCTCTTGCACTCTCTTTGTGGACGTCATTGCAGGTGATACAATCACAAAACGAGCACCTTGGGTTTTATCCCTAACAGGCCCTTTTTCATCATAATAAGGCGATTCATTACGAAAAGCGGTTCTTAAATCGGTTAGTTGCGTTAAATAGCTTGCCCCTCGTAATATAAAGCCACCTGCTTGCCCATGTTGTCTATCCAGTTTATTCATCCTAAACGGCTCAAACATCATTTCTTGTACATTACCAATCATGTCATGAAGTCCTAATGGATTCGGCTTCAAGCGCCCGACAAGTTGGAGTTTTCCATTCGCTGATTGTGGTCCTGCAAACCAAATATATTCATTCGTTGGGCCTTGCATTGGGGGTAAGTTATCTCTAAATTCAGAAGTAGATACAGCAATTCCACCACGTGCAGCAAACTCCCATTCTGTTTCTGTAGGTAACCTTAAAAAACCTAATTGCCCATCTTCCGTAGGTAATGCTGTGGGATGTTTTTCTCTAATCCATATATTAAGAGTATCAGCAAGTTGCATTGCCTCAAACCAGCTCATCTTTGTTTTGGGCAGCATCAATTTTAAGTTGGGTTTAGGGCACTCTGTTTGCGTTATTGCTTGATATTGTAATTCAGTTAATTCATATTTAGCCATAAGGTAAAATCTTTCTGTTTTGTCTTTATCAAGAAAACTTCCAGAAATATACTCCTGACGTTTAAACTCAGCAAAACCTAATTCATTATCATCACGGCCAAGTGTAATAGCGACATCCTCTAGCGGGTTTTTAACTGCGATTGCGACTTTTCGAAAAACCATCGCACCATCACATGTAATGGGGATAATCACATCATCTTCTAGAGGCATAGGGTTATAAAATTTTTCGTCCCATTTAATCGTAAAGGATAAATCTTGGCTCTTTGCCTCAATACTCGATGAATATATATTTGTTAATAGAGCTATACCTAATAAGAAAAGAGAAGGTACATTTTTTTTAAACTTTCTTTTTTGCATTAAAATTTTATAATTCACGCAAGCTCTCCGCGGGTAAAATACGACTGGCCCGATACACCCCAATCAAAGCAACACTTATTGACAATAGAAGTGATAAACTCAGTGCGATAAGCAAATGGAACCCAGTTAACACACTCACAAAACCTTGCTGAGGTATCGCTGCCCCTAAAGTAGAATTAAAAATATAACTACCTAAATAATAGAGTGCACACGCCAAAGCAAATCCCACGGTTGTCATCATAGCAGCTTGTAACAGAATGTAAAAGCCAACCGCTTTTTTACTGAAGCCCAGTAAACGCAACACAGCTAAATCTTTCCTTTTTCTATCTATATTAGCTAAAAATGCACCTGTAAGAGAGGCGACGCAGCCAATGAAGGTTATCCAGGCAATAACTGAAAAAATAATATTAAGTACATAACTAATAGCTTGCACATTTGCTATATCCGCTTGTCTTGTTGTCGTCTCTATATTTGACGCTAAGAGCATATTTGCCAATGTATTTACATCATCTAGCGAAGAGGCGAATAACCTGAATTTAGCAAATTCTTTTTTATCCTTTATGAGGGCTGAGACTTTCTCATGATCAGTTAAAAAATCATCTATATCAGTAATATCACCATCTTTATACCGTTCTGTAACAATAAGAGTTTCTAATGAGATAAACGCTGCTGAACGATTGAAATAATTTGTTTCTAGGGTATCAACTACTTTCATTTCTTGATTCCACTTTTCCAATTGATTATTTACTTTACGACTAATAATCATTTTTATCGTTTCGCCTTTTTGGATATTCAATGTTTGTGCAGTCTTACTAGATAGAATTACTTCATTAAAATCTAAATCTCGACTCTGATGTGCTAAAAGCGGATCTCCATTTGCTGTAGGTATAATTTCAACGTTTTCAATAAAATACCGGTTATTATTCACGAAATCAGCTTGTGCGTTTAAACTCCTAGTCAAGGGGATAACAAATTCTACCTCTTTTTGAAAAGATAAATTATCTATCCACTCTTCTGAGTAATTCTTATTTCCAAGCACCACTATCTCTAGATTTCTAGGATCGCTTAAAAGTTGCTGATTTAATTGCGTAATAATTCCATGCTTTAATCCAAATAACAATAATAAGGGAGCAATAACGGACACCAACGAAAAAATAATACAGAGGGCTATTTTTTTATCGAACAATAAATCTTGGTAGGCTAAACGAACAAGCGTCATGAATGTTTTCATTATACCCTTTGATTTAATTAGCTCATTCATGGACAAATTCACTTTCATTTGAATCATTAATTCTTGCTCTTAAACCTCTGATTTGATGTTTTTTTAGTAACTGCCAATCATGGCTTACTAATAACACACTTAAATTGAGTTCTTGGGCTATGGATTTTAAAAGGTCAAATAACATATCTGCTGTATAAGGATCAAGAGCAGCAGTCGGTTCATCAGCCAAAACCAGTGCGGGCTCATGAGCAACTGATCTTATAAAGGCAACTCGCTGTCTTTCACCAATAGACAATTCATGCGGAAATTTATTTAAGAGCGCCATTAATTTCAACTCAGAGACTAATTGATTAACAAAATCCGCCCAAAGAGTTAATCCTTTTTGTTTTCTGACTAATTGGATATTATCTCTAACCGATAAAAAAGGGAGAAGCCCACCTGTCTGTAAAATAAAACCTAGTGCATTTGCACGTATTGGTGCGAGAACGAATTCTTTAAAATCAATAATCGACTCGGTTAAATCAACAAGCCTCTTATTCTTAAGAGGTAAACACAATTCAAACATTTTAAGTTGTGAGGGCTTAGAAATAAGCCCGAGTACTTCAAGTAAAGTACTTTTCCCAGAACCACTTACCCCAGTTAGGGAAACTATTTCATTTCTGTTTAGTGACAGATGTGGCAAAGAGACAGTAAAAGGAATGTCCCCTGCCGCACGAGTGACTTTTAAATCTTTAACACTCAGTATATGTGGACTAACACCCAAAGTCATGGTAAGTTTTCCAATGGAACGGGATAGACATAATCTCTCGGATCACTATCTTTTGCTAAGGGGATCCATCTATCAGTATCTTCATTGTATTTTTTATAATAATTAATTTTAGTGTTCAAACGGCGAATGAATTTTTCCTGCTCTAGCCCATCCCAGCTTTTCCAAGTTTCTTCATCTAAGCTAAGTACTTCACTTAGATAAGGTAAGTCATCTAAATATTCGCCTAATAAACCTAAATCACTTAAACTTTTTGAATTACCTTGCTGCAAAAGCGCAGGATCTTTACCCATTGTTGCAGCTAAATCCCTTAAATTTTTAAACATATCCTCAGGTGAAATTAATCCTTCATTAGCAGCATTAACAATTTTCGTCAACACATCGCTCATATCACTGAGCTCACTTTTGGTTAAAAGGACTTGCACTTCGACCGTAGGCTTGCTTTGAGCTATAATATCTCTGTCACTTATCCACGCTTGAAATATAGGAGGAGCTTGCGTCTTCTCAATTTTGCCTAAATAGGCTAACTGCATTGCATGTCCTAAGAGTGCTGTATCTTCAAGTATGGGATCATTTTTATTGTCCAGAGCTGCCGATTCAGTAGCCATTACAGCACTACCAATCGCTTTTTCTCCTTCATAAGCTAATTGAATTTGAGATTTGATCGCTTGAGACAAGCTAGTAATTTTTTGTCCAAATTCATTAACGTCACCAAGTCCAATCGGATAGTAAAGCGATTTATTAATGAAATCATTTAATGTGAGCTCAGTGTATTGTGTTTCCGCTTTAGCGTGATTATCTTTACCACTTTTTGATTTTAAATGTAGCGTATATAAAGCTACCCCCCTTCTTTTAGCTTCTTGGCGAATCTGTGCTGCATCTAGCTTAGTAGAACTTAGTTTATTGTCCCCTTCTATCGCACCAGCATCTGTTATTAAAACAATATACCTAGCACCAAATTCAGTCCAATCAATGTTTTCAAGTGCCATCATCACGCCAGCGTATGGATCTTCGTCAAATAACGTACTTGAAACAGTAGCTTCTTTAAGGGTACTGACTTTAGATAAAAAATCTGCTCCATCTTTAACTGAATTAGGATTTGCAAACATTTTAGCTGTCCACTCTAAACCTGGAACTTCTGTTGTGTTAGATCGAAAAGAAACCAATCCAAATTTCACTTGATCAAGCATATTGGCTTGCTCTATTTCTTTATAAACCGTATTGACTACTTGTTTTGTTTTATCAATATAGGGCCCCATCGAAATAGTGGAATCAATCACAAAAACAACTGATGCTGAAAAGCCTTTAAGCCTATTTGCGTTGGATTGAGTGGTATTAGGTGCATTATTTATGCTAGCAGAAACAGGAGTAGTAGGTGAATTTAGCAGAGCAGTGGACTCGTTTGCCTCACTCAAGCTTGTTTGTTTGTTTGTCGCTGAAACTGTGTTACTGGGTTTTAAGATAGGCACTCTAGTGTTTTGATTCGGTTCACTACTCTTTGCTCCCACTTCTTTTTCAACCACTTCATTGTCCGAACCTAAAGGACCGCTATTTTTAGAGACAGACGCCACATTTAAAAGTCGAGTTACAAAACCTGCCTCAGTATAAATTTCATCTGATTCAAGAACCGGAAGCAGATAAAATTGTGTGCTTTGATCAATCATAGTCTCAGGCTCTTTTGCTAATACTTCACTGATGGCTGTACCGTTAGCTAAAGCATCATAAAATGGAGTCAGAATTGCTTTCGGATCGGTAGATTCATATAGACCTTCAAGTGTCTCCTTATCTTTATAAAATAAAAGCGGCTCTCTACCAGCCGGGTTAGTTAATGCCAAAGTTATCTGCATCTTCCAATCCACCGTGCAATTTTTATCCAGCCAGCCTGATATGTTTCCATAACTATCGGGACCAACTTTTAACCAAGTCTTATCCTCTATTGTTTTTATTTCATAAGTATAATAACGACTAAAAGCTGGGATAGGTGTGCCCGCTTCTTCAATAGTAGGTTTTATTTCACAGCTAGGTGTAGTCAGAACCCGCTGATAAATACTGGTTTTACCCTCTTGTAAAAGCGGTTTTTGCTGTGAAGTGCTTTCCACTTGAGAATTCGCAGAATTATTGATTTGAGCGCTATGGGTACAAAGTGTTATGGCGCTTAATAGCAGCGCAGCTCCCATACTTGACAACACCTTTTTATTACTCAAATTAATTATCATAAATTATCACCTTTTTTATTGAATGTTTTGCATTAATTTATTTTTAATCTTTCAGTGAAATGCAATTACCTTAAGTATTTCAATCTACTAATCTTTCGATCTTTACTGTATTTTTATACTATAAATGTAGTAAAAATCATAATCAGCCGAACCAATTTATCACAAGTGAAAATAGGACTAAATTTTTCTTCATTATCACATTAAATGAAACTGAATGCATCTATCATTCTTTCATAATAAAATGGAGTATAAGCAAAAAATATTACATGAGAGTTTTGGGCTACTGTTAAATATTTCATTTGTTAAATCAAAAATCTTTTTTGTTATAGATAGATTTTCAAAAAATTTTTTTTTTATCATTTTTTTGAAAAAAAATTTTCTTTTTTCTATTTTTAACGAAAAATGTCAGAATTTCCCCCCTTCTTGGGTCCTTTAGTCAAAATTTAGGCGTAGTTAGCCTGTAATTGTTCTAATTCTTTTTAATTGTGATCACTTTTTTTCAGATTTAATACCATACAACGCATGGAAAAAATTAGCGCATTTCTTTTTAAGCCTTTACATCTAGCTTGATCATCCCTAGAAACATTTGACCTAGCCCAAAGATACTTTCTACACCGCTTCTTTTTGTGCTACAGATTCGGTTAAATGCTTTGTCTTATTTTGTTAACGACTTATTGCGATAGGCTTGCCTTAATTTTTTATTTTCAATACCTTTCGATTATAGTTATTGTGCTGTTTTCACGCTAGCATAAGCACTATCAGAATAAACCTCTATTTTATTACCTTTCAATAATTCTTCAAAGACCTGTGAATCATGTAATTTAGCTGTGGTAACGACTGCCTGAGTCACAAATCCATCTTCATCGCAGGCAATATGACCTTTAAAGCCATAGGGCGTTTTCTTTTTGTCGTCTGAGCCTATTTTCACATTATAAATCACGTCCTTATATTGTGTGTTTTTCCCAGCTTTGATTTATTGGGTCTATTGTTCAGTGCTTTTATCACTGTCGCATCTAAGATACTGACCGAACCTTTATATTCTATTATAGATTGCTCGGCGAGTTGTTGATTGATATTATCGAATAATACATTGATTGAACTCGTTTTCTAGAGTTTTTCTCAAAAACACCATATCGACGAATGGTCTGGAATCGAATTATTGAGTTCCAAACAAACAATTTGACGAAACAATAATTCACGTGCCAGCATATTCTCCATTTTATAATCACTCAAATTATGCCATTACTGTAATAAGAGAGTTTTAAACATCATATTCATTATAATAAGTAAATAAAATATAACTAAAACTTTTTTTTGTGATGTAACACTTACTTTAATCAAAAGAATTGAGGTATATTAAAACAAATTTTACTACTAAAAATAACTTATCAACTTATATTTCAAAGAGTGAGGTCCTTAATATGTCAAATACACATGAAATTAATCTTAATGAAATGATAACAGAAAGTCGCAATGACTTAACTCTATCAATTGATGAAGTATCCACTCTTGAAATGCTTGAGATAATCAATGGAGAAGATAAAAAAGTTGCATTAGCGGTTGAAAAGGTTATCCCTGAAATAGCGAAAGCTGTAGACAAAATAGTTGAAGCCTTCAAAATCGGTGGACGTTTGATTTACGCTGGTGCTGGCACTTCAGGTCGCTTGGGTATACTTGATGCCAGTGAGTGCCCTCCAACGTTTGGAACTAAACCTGAACAAGTCGTAGGACTGATTGCTGGAGGTCATACGGCAATATTTAAAGCTGTAGAAAATGCTGAAGATAATCTTGAACTGGGTAAATCCGATTTAGAGGCCCTAAATTTTAATAAAAATGATGTTCTAGTTGGTATAGCCGCAAGTGGAAGAACCCCTTATGTGCAAGGCGCAGTACAATATGCAAAATCATTAGGAGCGACTACTGTATTTTTGGGGTGTAATCCTGCTGGAATCTTAGCCTCAATGGTGGATATAAGTATAGCGCCTGTCGTAGGTGCAGAAGTTATTACGGGATCATCTCGCTTAAAAGCTGGCACAGCACAAAAACTGGTACTCAACATGCTAACCACAGGTTCAATGATAAGATCAGGAAAAGTGTATGGTAACCTAATGGTCGATGTAGAAGCGACGAATAAAAAACTGGTTATTCGCCAACAAAAAATTGTCATAGATGCGACCGGCTGTTCTGAAGAAGAAGCGATTGCTGCACTTATTCAATCTAATCGCCACTGTAAAACAGCTATTGTAATGATCTTATCGGGAGTTAATGCACAAGAAGCAAAACAGCTTTTAAAAAAACACAATGGTTTTGTAAGGCAAGCACTGAATGAAGTATTAAATCAAATATAAGAACTACTAATTTTAGGAGTATTCATTTTAAGGGAGTGACTTACTCTTCTACTTAAATTAAACAAAAATAGATAAGGATAATAAAATGGCAAAAATAAATGAAGGAATGATAAAGGAGATAATCGCACTTGTTGGTGGGGCTCCTAATATCGCAGTATGTGGTAACTGCATGACCCGTTTAAGGCTACAAGTTCACAATATTGGGCTTGTGAATAATGAGGGAGTCCCTATCAATTAGGATAGTTGTTAATAATTTTATAGTACACTATCATTAAATAATAGGAGATTTAAAAATATGGCTAACCCAAAATTTTCAGATGAATTTAAAATGAATGCCATTAAATTGGCTAATAACAGAGGAGACCGGTCTCTGAAAGATGTAGCCAAAGAACTCAATATATCT
>NZ_JBHLXE010000078.1:0-710 GCF_042432445.1 Thorsellia kenyensis
TCAGAGGTGCATGAAAGGATAAGTGCAAAAAATTTATCGATAATTAGACGCTTTGCCCTAAATTTACTGAGCACTGCAGAATACAAAAGAGAAAAAAAGGAAGCTTCAATTCCTAGCAAAATGAGAAGATGTATGAATGATTTAAGTTTCAGGGATAAAATTATATTAACTATGAAATTGATTGTGTGCTGTGAAGTTAGCTATTAGGTGGCTAACATGCTTTACCTAAGATGGTGGTAGGCCCACCAGCATCGGCTGGCAAGAGCAGGTGCTAAATCGGCTCCAGCTGCGTTATTTAAGAGATATCGTGGTGAGCGTGGAGTTTAAAAGGCAATAAAAAAAAATGTCAGATGTGGAGTAATAAGCTGAATGAAAATGAACCACTGATGAAGTGTCGTTACTTATAATTGTGATGTCAAAACTGCGTTCTAATCAATAACGCACTAACAAAGCTAAGCGTGACTTGCAATAACGGCTTGGTTGGCTCATCGGCATAAAAGTGGCAGGAGATTACTACAGGCTTAGGTAAGGAACTCAGGAAGATGTTGCCCTGATGCTAAATGAACGGCTATAAAGGTGAACCCTGAAGGCTAAATAATGATGCAGGGCGCATTGGCAGATTGTCTCGCAGTAGTGTTGAAGTTTCTGTAATGGGGATGGAGCGAAGGGGACAACTAATCCGTTTTGATTAATTAAGCAACTTGAATTAT
>NZ_JBHLXE010000079.1:0-580 GCF_042432445.1 Thorsellia kenyensis
AGTCTCAATAATGCCTATTATACTTGACGAAATCGAATGAACGACATGTGTTTGTCGGATGCTTACCTTGTATTAAGCTAACTAGATGCTCGACGTTTCAAATGAAAGATCTGCGATACTTACAATGGACCCCGTAAATAACTCTGCGTATTTACCATTTTTAGTTTAAAGGTGATTTGTGAAAAGATCACCAAATTCTATGTAAGCATACGAGCAACACATCTAGAATAAGCCAATAAATTCACTAAACTAAGCATAATTTCAACCCATCGAGGATATGCTTTATGAAAAAATACACAGTACAAGAAAAAATCACGCATTTAGAAACGCGTGTAGCCTCTGGGCTTAAAATGGTGGATTATGCAGCTTCCTGTATTTCGCATTAATAAATCATTTGTTCTAAAATTTGTACTATTTTGTATGTTATTCGTCATATCTCGTATCTGCATCGTAAGCATCCGACAAACACATGTCGTTCATTCGATTTCGTCAAGTATAATAGGCATTATTGAGGCCCCTATCAATTAGGATAGTTGTTAATAATTTTATAGTACACTATCATTAAATAATAGGAGATTTA
>NZ_JBHLXE010000080.1:0-550 GCF_042432445.1 Thorsellia kenyensis
CGCAAATGGTGTACTTGTTCTATCATAGTACCACTCAGTGCCCGTAACGATGGTACGTGTCCATGTGGTGCCATTATCAAAGCTGATTTCTACATACTCATCTGCATCTAGCGCTTTGTCTAAGTGACCAAAGAACTCCAATGTCTTATCATTCGTTTTGAAGTCATTGTCGGCTATACCACGGTCTTCTGAAATTCTATCTAAGTAGACTTTGTTCGTGATATCAGGTGCTTTGTTATCCACTATAATCGCTTGTGACGATTTTGAACCCTCATCATTTACGTTATTGATGATACGTACTTCGATGTTATGTGTCCCATTAGATAACGCTTTACTTGTGTTGTCATAGAACCAGGTTCTGTCTGTGACCGTCACTTGTACCCAACCCTGACCATCAATGTTGATTTCAACACGCTCACCCATCGCTAAGCCATTTGCTAATGCCCCTTTGATGATTAATGTCGGGTCATTCGTTATCCAGTCACCTAACGCACCTGAGTCATCACTGATTTCAGTAATCGTCACGCTATTTGATTGAACACCACCCGTG
>NZ_JBHLXE010000081.1:0-633 GCF_042432445.1 Thorsellia kenyensis
TGAAGGCACGGCGCTTGCAAAAATTTGGCAATTCGATGCAGGCCTTTACTTACCATTTAAAATTGACCAAGAACAATTTAGTTTCTCTTTGCAACATCAGCAACAAATTGCCGTTAATCGCTTGACCTCACAAGACCAGTTCTCCATTGGCAGTCGTTATAGCGTCAGAGGCTTTGATGGAGAACGCACCTTAAGTGCCGATAATGGTCGCTTCACCCGAGGTGAATTAGCATGGCATGCTCCCTCTTTGGCTTATCAAGTGTATTTATCAACGGATTATGGTGTCGTCAATGGGCCGGATGCGGAGTTTTTATTGGGTAGACACTTAGCGGGTGCTGCACTGGGACTTAGGGGGAATTGGCAAAATTTTGGGTATGATTTATATATGGGACTCCCCCTTTCTAAACCAGATGGCTTTATTACTGACGATTTAATGTTTGCTTTTACCCTAAATTATGAATTTTAGTTATTCAAAGCCATAAATTTGATTCTCAGCACTAGAAGTCGTTGTGGTGGCTTATTTTGTTATGGATGTTCATAATCTATTTTAATAGTCGAATGGTAAAAGATGAGCACCTATTTAAAACACAATACAATTAACATAGGAATTTTCAAATGAACAAACTCCGTTAT
>NZ_JBHLXE010000082.1:0-633 GCF_042432445.1 Thorsellia kenyensis
TGAAGGCACGGCGCTTGCAAAAATTTGGCAATTCGATGCAGGCCTTTACTTACCATTTAAAATTGAGCAAGAACAATTTAGTTTCTCTTTGCAACATCAGCAACAAATTGCCGTTAATCGCTTGACCTCACAAGACCAGTTCTCCATTGGCAGTCGTTACAGTGTCAGAGGTTTTGATGGAGAACGCACCTTAAGTGCCGACAATGGACGCTTTACCCGAGGTGAATTCGCGTGGCATGCTCCCTCTTTGGCTTATCAAGTGTATTTAGCAACGGATTATGGTGTCGTCAATGGGCCGGATGCGGAGTTTTTATTGGGTAGACACTTAGCGGGTGCTGCACTGGGACTTAGGGGGAATTGGCAAAATTTTGGGTATGATTTATATATGGGACTCCCCCTTTCTAAACCAGATGGCTTTATTACTGACGATCTAATGTTTGCTTTTACCCTAAATTATGAATTTTAGTTATTCAAAGCCATAAATTTGATTCTCAGCACTAGAAGTCGTTGTGGTGGCTTATTTTGTTATGGGTGTTCATAATCTATTTTAATAGTCGAATGGTAAACGATGAGCACCTATTTAAAACACAATACAATTAACATAGGAATTTTCAAATGAACAAACTCCGTTAT
>NZ_JBHLXE010000083.1:0-14331 GCF_042432445.1 Thorsellia kenyensis
GAGTCAATATATAGAGAGGTTAAAAAATGACCGCTTTTAATCTAGACAATAATTATAAAATAAAGTGCGGAAAGGCGGATTAAGAATGGTTAATTTTAAAGAGAGCAAAGAAGAAAACGTACCTCTAGATGCAAGTTTAAACATCCAGAGAACAGTGAGGTATAAAAATTTATTTTAATAAACTCAAAACTAATTGTGGTGTTTGATTGGCTTGCGCTAAAACAGAAGTCCCAGCTTGCTGTAGAATCTGCGCACGACTCATATTAGAAACTTCTAATGCATAATCAGCATCCTCAATACGACTTCTCGACGATGACAAATTATTTGATGTTATTCCGAGTGAGCTGATTACAGACTCCAATCTATTCTGAATTGCACCTAAATCACCCCGTAATGAATCAACTTTTGAAATTGCGTTATCAAGAGTTTTAAGTGGCTTAACTGTACGGGCAGTAGTTTGAACAAGTAAATTTGCGCTATCGTAAACAATTTCAGTCAAATTAAAAGAGCCTGCAGGAACGTTATTAAAGGTAATTGGGGCATTTTGGGCTCCAAGTGGCGTTTCAAAACCAATAAAGGGATTTAAATTGTCGGATAACTTGAAATAATATGTATCACTTGCATTACTGTCATCTATACCAACAGCAGCTAATTTAGCTCTATCGATAGGATCGGAGAGATTAAATGTTAACTGTGCATAGAATTGATTATCATTCCCTTTGATGACAGAGGGATAAAAATTAGCACCTGTAGCAGTAAGTCCAAAAGCAGTACCATCAATTGATACTGATACAGAACTTGGGGTAGTATTTTGAGTTGTAGGATCTGTAACATTAGTTTGTTGCTTGTAGGCAGGCATGTCAGCTATCGTAAGAGGTGAAGCATTGATACTTCTTTTAGAAAAGCTTAAACCATTGACATTAAAGCCAGTTAAGTCGAGAGTTTCAACATCCATTTTTTTAAGTGGTACCCCTAAAGTTTCATTATCATTAGCACCAACTTGCAATTTTAAAATTCCATCTTTAGCCAGTATGGGTATACCATTAAATTGAGTTTGTTCAGAAATTTGGTTGATTTGCATCAATCTTTGATCAATTTCAGCTTGAATAGAATCAAGATCTGTTTGGGCATTCGAACCGTTTAACGCTTGGACTGTCAGTTCTCTAATTCTTTGTAAATTGTTATTAGTTTCTTGTAATGCAGCTTCAGTTGTTTGTGCTATGGAAATACCATCAAGTGAATTTCGTTTAGCTTGGTTTAATCCTTTAATATTTGTGGTAAATCTATTTGCAATCGCTTGACCAGCAGCATCATCTTTCGCACTATTGATGCGAAGCCCCGAGGAAAGTCTTTCTATTGCTTTACTTAGAGAACTGTTAGATTTACTTAAGTTCAATTGAGAACTTAGAGAAACTATATTAGTGTTAATCACAGGCATGTGAAATCCTTACTTGACAATAGAGAATATAAGAGAAATACATTATTACATCTAATGTAAATTAACGTCAATTGTTACAAAAACTTTAGTTTTATTTCAATTAAACATATATATTAACAAGCAATGCACATTATTATTGATATTGCTCAATATGTCACACTTTCTGTTGGCTTTAACTCATTTAACAAAGTAATTATTAATACAATAAATTAGAGAGTAAAATCACCTTTAATGAACTATACATATCATTAAATGTGCGGTTAACAAAAAATTAATGTTTAATTAATTGTATTGAAATTGGGGTTTAAGGGTGAAGAAGATAGTTAAGAATATTTATCAAGATAGGAAGCTACTGAGACCTATAGAATGTTATCGAACGATTTTATATTAAGAGTATAAATGATTGAAAGGAAATACAATGTAACTATGGATTTACCTACTGAAATCACATCAATTTACAAGGAAAAATATTTTTTGATTACGATTCTTTGGGCGCTAAGCAATGCTAAATCTGCTGCTGTATTCAAATTAAGTATGGGGGAAGTGGGAATATTTGCTAGGTCGCTTAATCCAGAAACAACCTAGCAAAATATAAATCAGAAAAATTTAGCGGATGTATTAGATTCCGTGAGAATTCTGTTACTATTTACTGTAGATGTGGCCCTAAATTGTAGCTGACTATCAACTAATTTTTCAGAACCTGATATTTTAATTTCCCAACCACCTTGAGAAGAAGGGCTAACTTCAGCCTTTAAAAGTTCATTTGATTGATTCAGACTACACCATCCTTGACAAAATTCTCCACTTGAATCTTTCCATTCTAGTGATGGAATAGAAATAGCATGATTTTCACTTTGATTTGCTGAACGTAAGTTCAGGACAACATGCGTGCTAGTTAAATCAGAATATGCGTTAACATCAGGCAGTGCTAAAGCTTCATCTTTAACCATTTCGAGGACAATAGAATCGCTTTGTGCAAATGTGGAGTTAATATCAATGATATTAGATATTTTAGTTTCATTGTTTTGAGTTTTTATTTGTAACTGAACCTGATAGTTTCCTTCTTGCGTCAACTCTAATGATAAATCTTTTTCTGAGTATTCGACCGCTGAAGTTGGAGTTTTCACAAGCCAGAGATATGATTCTGGTTTTATGTTACCATCAATTTCAGTTTCAATTTGTACTATTTGATTAACGAATGCTTGAGTTGGTGAAGAGATGTTTACACCAGAGGCTTGAGCTTTATACTCAAAAACAATTTCGTAATTTCTATCAACAAAATCAAAACGACTTCCGCTCATATTTCTTAATTTTGCAACAGCATTGGGATTAATTTGATCTTCAAAAGATAGGCCAAAGCGATAATTTAAATCAATCCCAAACGCTGAGTCATGCACATTATTTTCACCAATACGATGACTAGCATTTGCGGTAATAAGAGGTATAGGCATATAATCAATAGAAGCTTTCACTGCAAAAGGATCAGTATCTATGTTATCTGTGCCAAAAAGTGCAATATTATCACCAAAATACTGTTCAAAAGATAAACCACCACCAATTTGAGGATAGTTAGGAAGATATCCTTTCATATTAACATCAATCCCTTTAGCGGGTTTTTGTTTTGCTCCTGATATTAAAAAAGTCTCATCGCTTGTAGCGCTAGACCAGCCATCTAATGGGGTATAATAGTTAGTAGAAAAGGAGAGGTAGTCAGTTCTTAATTCTCCACCAACACTTAATCGGCTCATGTTTTTTAAATCACTGTCAACAAAAGTATTAACACCTAATCGCATACTTTCAAGATCATGCCGATAGCCAAAACCTAAATGACTAATTGCATTATGTCTAGCTATATCTTTCTGATGAGTTATACCAAACTGGGTAAAGAAAATAGAATTATTAGTTTGAATTATGTCAGTTAAAAATTTGAATTCAGATAGCTTGTAATCAAAATTCTCATTGGCATTGATAGATATTTGAGCATTACCAAATTGATTGGCTAAAGCTTCAACCTGGTTTGATATTATGCTAGGAATATTTTTGCTTTCATCTATTGGGCTTTCTTTAGATAAATCAGCCTGATTGTTTTCTTCACTACCTAAATTGGGAAGATTTACATCATAGTCTTCAGGGCTGATAGGGCTGACTAATTTCTTAGAAGCAGCGAGTTGAGCTTGTTTAGGATCTATAGCAGGAATTGCATTTTCTTTTGCAAGGATAGGACTAGGCAGTGCTACTGCTTCAGCAGATGATGAAACTGAGTTCGGTGTTTTCTCTATCTCAGAAGCAATTTGCGTATTGCCTGATAGATCAGCCGTCATTACAGTTTGATTTTTAGCTAAATTATTCGAAATTGAGGCATTCAATTCTTGCGAATCTACTGGAATAGTTGGATTAGTTGGAAGTTTTTCATTTAATTCAGTAGGGCCAGTAGGCGCTGCAATTAAACCTGCAGGAACTTCTTTAGATGTAATTGCACTAAGCTCACTCATTTCTGTTGATTCAATTGCAGTAGGGCTTCTAGATGAGCTATTGACTGCTGTTTGTACTGTAGGTTCTGTAGAATTTTCATTACTGCTATTAACGACTGGCGCGTTAGCAGTTTGGGGAGTAGTTATACTTTTATCTTCAATCACAGGTTTTGCCTGTGTTGTAATATTCTCAGTTTTTTTTGTATTAGCAGTAGCCAACCCAAGCAGTTCAGAATTAGCAGGTAAATAGATTGTTTCACCTTTAGAGAGGGTAGTACGTCCTCTTATCATGTTAGTATTAAGATGATTTAATTGCTCTATCGTTAAATTACTCATATTTGCAAGTTTATAAACACTAATTTTCTCTTGCAATGTATAAGGTACTAACTCAAGTGCTGCACTGCTTTCGCCTAAAAGTAATTGAGAGTGACTATAACCACTATAAGCCATTAATGTTGATACCATGGATGCACAAACGCATAGGTTAAGCTTAAATAAAGAATTTTTTGTTATTTTTTTCATATCTTATCTAGAAACCTGTTTAAGAGTTATATCTAACCATGAAAGTAGTAAACCACTGTCAGAAAACAACCTTAATTGAGAACTAAAAGCATCAAACTCTAAGTTAACTAAGGTTTGTTCATTATTATAAAAGTCGGATTCAGCACTAAGTACATCAAGGAGTTGCTTTTTACCTAAATGGAACCATTGGTCAAAGAATGTTTGCTTAACCTCTCTACTTGCATCAACAAGATTTTGGTATTCCTTGCTTCTTAAGATTGCATTATCTCTTTGAACACGCGCTGCACTGATTCTGTTTTGGATATCTTTAACAATCGTTTGTCTTTGATAAAGAATTGTTTTGGCTTCTTGTATTGCAGAACGTTCTGATGCCGTTGCAGATCCGCCTTCATAAACGGCCCAAGACAAATTTAAGCCCACTAGCCAAGGATCTTCTTCATCTTCGTATTCTAAATCATTTGTATTTTTTGTCACATTTAAATTTACCTGAGGGAGTCTTGACGCCCCAAGGGATTTAGCCGCAGCCTTTGCCCGATTGTATTCAGCATTTGCCTGTAATACAGCAGGATGGAATTTAATGAGTGGTTCTTCATCTACCTGATCAAATATTTCTGGGTCAAAATCAAGGCCTTTAGGGAAGTAAATCTCTTCTCCTAAATATCTTTCAGCTGAAACTTGTAGTTCGTTAAGTTGGGCTATTAATGAATCACGAGAGGTTAATGCTTGTATTTGTTTAGTTTTAGCCTGTAATAGTTCACTAGCACGACCTGGATCAGCAGCAACAATGCCTTCAAGCATAGCGACTAATTCATTCATACGGGTAAGATAAGCTTCATTGACATCCAATAACTTAGTTACCCTTGCTATTTCAACTGCATAGGACAAAATCGTATAAGCAATTTCATCTTGTTTTAACCTAAGGCCCATATTTGATGCTTCAAAAGCATATGATTGTTCTTCAACTTGAGAAGAAATTCTGCCCCAGTCAAAAACAGGAGTAACAACACTCACTTGAGAGGTTACTGTATTATTATCTTTATTTGATTTACCAACTTCAAGCCTAGGTGAACTAGTTGATAAGTTGACTTGCGGATATCTCTGACCTTTGACAACATCTATTTGATCTTTTCGTCCTAGTGCGTTACTTTCAGCTTGGCTAATTTCAGGGCTGACATCTAAAGAAACAAGTGCAGTATTATGCATGAAGATCCACAAAGGATTATTTTTTATGGTGCTAAAATAATTAGCACCCTTGTTTTTTGATCCAGTTGCTGCAGACTGGCTATTAGCAGACTGTTTATTGACTAGCTGGCTATTTTGGGGCTGGCTTCCTTTTAAAGGAATTTTTTCAATTGCTTGAGAACTACTTTCGTTTTCGCTGCTGCCACACCCCACTAGCGAACTTAAACTAAAAAGTAAAAGGAACGGTATTTTTTTATTGTAAATAGTTTTAACAATCATTTTATCATCTTATTCTATAAATAATAGAAGGTAAAATTATCTCTCTCTAAAAGCCTCTTGAGATTTGAGAATCGGCTTAAGTATGTAAGATAAAATAGATTTCTTACCAGTTTTAATTTGTACAATGCCGGTCATACCAGGAATAATGTCAAACCTTTTCTCATCTCTTTCAAGATAAGACTTGTTGGTTCTTACTAGAACACGATAATAACTAGTTATCCCTTTTCTTTGCTCATTCGCATCTTTTTCATCGATAGCATCTGAGCTTATATGTTCAACTATACCATCTAATCCGCCGTATATAGCATAGTCATAAGCAGAAATTTTAACAACCGCGGGACCACCCACTTTTAAAAAAGCCATATCGGTAGGTTTTACCTTCGCTTCAAGTAGTAATTCATCTTGAGTAGGAACAATTCGCATGATTTCACCACCCTGAGGAACTACCCCCCCTATTGTAGTTATTTCAACGGTTGTAACGATTCCATCAACGGGTGAACGCAGAGTACTTCTTTCGACAATATCCTTACGTGCAATTAGGTTTTCTTTTATCTGCCCTATTTCAGATTCGACACGACTGAGATCTGCATTTGCTTGAGAGGAAAACTGGTTCTTTTTATCAATGATTTGTAATCTGATGTCATTGGCTTGTCTTCGCATTCTAAGCATTTCTACATCAGATATCAGACCTCTTGCAGACAGAGGTTCAGAGAGTTGAATTTCATCATTGATTAGTTCATAACTCACTTCAAGTGCTTGAAGGCTGTCTTCTAATCCTTTTATCCTAGCATTATAAGCGTCAGTTTCAACAACAATTATATCTGTAAGTGCTTTTAAATGCTCAGGAAAATCAAGCGGAACTTGATTTGCTTCTGCCCTAAATCTTGCTGCTTGTGCTTCTAACGCAAATAATTTAGATTCAGTTTCTCTTAAATACGCTTCAGCACGAGTTGCATCTATAACTGCTAATATATCACCTTTTTTGACAATAGAACCTTCTCTAACTTCGATAGATTCGATTATACCACCTTCAAGACTCTGTATTAATTGTTCTCTACTGGAAGGAATGACTTTAGCTTCAGCAACAGTGACTTCATCGACTATAGCAAAATGAGCCCATAAAAGACCAATAACAAAAATTGAACAGATGAGATAAAGAAGAAGTTTACTACGATTTGGCTTTTGTATTAACAAAGCTGAACGCATATCATCCATATATTCTAGATCTACGCCTAACTTTTTAATTTTTGAGTCACTGAGCTCTGCAATGTTTTCGTCTGCTCGTTGTAATTGATTTTCAACTGATTGCGTATTAGCTGGTTTATTCACTTTAGTTACGGCATTTTTTACCTTATGATCATTTGAATTCGTTGAGTTAGTCGTAGAATTATTTGCTGTATTTTTCGAGGTATCTGTATCATTTTTTGCACGAATAATACGCACAGGTTTATTCTCTTCATTTACAGGTGTTTCAGATACATCTAAGCTCTGTTTTGTTGATTTTAATAGTGAGCTATTTTTTTGCGTATCAGTATTGTTCAGTTTGTTTTCATTTGATGATTCAGTCATTTGTATTTAACTCTGCATTAGATAATAGGGTACATCAAACTAACCTTTAGCGGCTTTATTTGCTTTTAATTGCGCTAGTACTTCATCTCTCGGTCCATCAGCAACTTTTAATCCACCATCAATAATAATTATTCTATCTACAATATTCAGCACTGAATATCTATGTGTATTTATAACGATGGTTTGATCTTTAACGGCACTATGAAGTTGTCTTAAAAAGATTTGTTCCGTTTGGACATCCATATTACTTGTAGGTTCATCCATCAAAATAAAATTAGGTGAATTGAGTAAAGTACGAGCTAGAGCCACTAGTTGCCTTTGTCCCCCAGATAACGCTCTGCCTGCCTCACCTACTTGCATGTCATAGCCTAATGGATGCTTACTCGCAAAATTATCTACCCCAGATAATTTTGCTACAGTAATAAATTGTTCTGCTGATGCAATTGGATTACCTAGTAAAATGTTTTCTCTAAGGGTGCCTGAAAATAATATTGCTTCTTGTCCGATGAAACCAACATTCGCCCTTATATCAGCCGGCTCAATTTGGTTGGTATCAATACCATCATATAATATTTGACCTTCAGTAGCTTGAAATAAGCAAGCCATGATTCGAAGTAAAGTTGATTTACCACTTCCTATTGCACCTAGAATTGCAACTTTTTCTCCTTTATTAATTTCTAAGGAAACACCTTTAATGACTTTGGGGTTAGGTTGCATTGGTGGTGCAGGGTAAGCAAACTGTACATTTTTCAATGTGATTTTTTCTATAGGATCAGTTTTGGAAAGATAATCTTTACCCTCTTCTTTTTCGACAGCAAGGTCTACAAATTTTGTCAAGCTGTTAACAGCCACTTTTGCTTGTTGAAATCTTACAGCCAAACCAATCAAAGAACCCAAAGGTGCAATGATCCTACCCGAAAGGATTACAGTACCTATAAGAGCACCTTGAGTCAAATCTCCTGAACCTATTAAATAAACACCGTAAATCACGAGCGCAACAGTACAGAGTTGTTGAAAGGTAGAAATAAGCCCCATCGTTGTACTGGTTATAGCTTTAGTTTTCATAGAGGTTGCTGCAGATAATGAGCTGAAATCTTCCCATTTTTTTTGCATTACAGGTTCACCGCGAACTGCTTTTAAAGTTTCAATTCCAGTAATACATTCAATTAGCATGCCTTGTTTTAAGGAACTTTCCCTCATATTTTCTTTCATTGCTTTCGATAAAGGATATTGAACCAATATACATATAAGTATGATAATTGGAACTAAGGCTAGAGGGATGATAACTAGAGGCCCTCCAATTAAGTAAACAATAAATAAGAATAAAAAACCAAACGGGATATCTGATAAAGTTGCAAGTGTAGCCGAGCTCATAAAGTCTCTAATGGATTCAAACTCTCTAAATTGGTTAGCAAATGAACCAGAAGATGCTGGTTGAAATTCCATTCTCGTTATCAGAAATTCTCTAAAAAGGAAGCTACCTAACACAAGGTCAATTTTCTTTCCTGCCATATCGACAAGATGAGCTCGTATTTGCCTAGAGGTAAATTCAAAAATTATCGCGATAAAAACACCTATAGCAAGAGCCCAAAGAGTAGCATGTGCCTGAGTAGGAATTACTCTATCATACACGTTCATGGTAAAAAAAGTACCCGCTAAAGTAAGGACGTTGGCCAAAAGAGCAGCAAAGGCAGCACTGAAATAGTAAGAGCGATATTTTATGAAAGTTCCCCAAAGCCAATTTTCTGATTTTCGGTCTTCAATCCCAATAACAGCTTGTTTTTTGAGTTTGGATTTACTTTTGATCAGTAAAAAATAGCCAGGCGAACACTCTTCTAAAAGTTCTTCTCTTGATAGTAGAGCTTCTCCTGAATTTGCTTCAGGAAGGATAACTTTATAAAAATAGTCTTTTCCTTTCTTTAATTTTTGAATAATAACAAGATGAGAACCGTCTTTTCTAAGTGCAATAGCTGGCATTAAAAAGGTCGATATATCATCTAACTCTCTGTGTGTCCAGGCTCCATTTAAACCAATGTGGTCAAGTAATGTTAACGCACCAGTAGGAGTAAGATTACCCGTTTTTGGTGAGCCTGCAGATAATGCCGCTTGGCTCATTTCCATTTGGTAATATTGGCATATCCATGCGATCGATGATAAGAGTGAATCTGTTGTCTGATTTAAAGTCATTTGATCAGACACAAAACCTCTTTGCGGTTGAGTTACTATTGTTTCTTGTTTCATTAAACACTCATGTCAATTTATGGTATAGATTTTATTGTTGTGCGTAGCGAAATGCTTTTACAAATATCTACATAATAACATCAAATATATAATAATAGCTGTTTTTTTTACTTAATGTAAGTTTTTAAGCACAAAAAATTTAAAAATAGCTGTGATTAAATTATATTAGTATAGCCATGTTCATTAATATGCAGTTAATACAATGATTGCAGGATTAAGAATAAATCATCATCAATTTGCATTGCAGGCATAGCTAACCCAGCATAACTATACGTGTTCACATCATAGTTTACTGTTTCATATATTTCAGATGGCGATTGATTTGATTCAAAAAAGAGTTCCTCACCTGTATAGAGCAGATCATCAATTGAAATCGATGATAATAGTGAAGGAGAAACCGTATTTGGTATTTCAAATGTGTTGACTGTCTTAGTCGCCATATAACCGACAGACTCATATTCATCGACTAACAAAGTATCGGAATAGCTATCTGTCGATTCCTCTACTACTTGTGTTTCAGCTGTTTTATTATAAGTAAATACAAACTCATTACCATCTTCAGCCTTCAATACATTACCGGCTTTACTTTTCGGTACAATTTTAAAACGATTTTGTCCCTCAGTGAACTCATCAAATGGGATATCGATACTCCATTTATTAGTTGATGTAGTTGTACTTTTCACGAGTTCGTATTTGTCACCATTGAGTTTATAAATTAAAACTTCACCTATATTGTTAGGAACAAACCCTGTGAAAGTATGTTTTTTCGTGTTGTTGTTATTGTTGTTGATTGTATCAGCTAAACCAATTTCGGTATTATCTATAGTAAATTTAATATCAGTAATGACTTCTTTCTTTAAAGTACTATCATCCACATTAAGATAAAAAGTAGTGCTGTATTGGCTTTCATTTCCAGCAGGATCTTTTAATTTAAATTCAATCCTGCGATACCCAGCTTTAAGAGAAGTTTCTAGAGCATATTCCCAGGTGCCATTTGCACTTACCTTAATAGGATCTTTGGTGTATTGTCTGACTCCATCAATATAAAGGATAACTTCTGCACCGCTTTCACCTGAACCCTTGAAAAGAGGTTTGGTATCATCGGTCCAGTCTCCATCGTTTAATGCCCCTTGCTTTGTACCCACATCATCTACGGCTGTCGTGTTAAGTTTAGGTGCAACAGGAGGTGAGTTATCATATTTTACAGGGATATCAAATGAAGGACCTTCATTACCCGCTTGATCATATAAAGTCGCCTTAAAAGTATAAGCTGTTCCAATACCTAATTTTAAATCAGAGGGGAAGGTAAAAGACCAGTTGCCGTCTTTATCCACTGTCGCCCAATGTTCACCTTTAGCATTATCAATGATTTTAACTTTAGCACCTGGTTCAGCCTTACTTCCTTTGATGGTTGGTTTTAAAGTATTGATCTCTCCATTCTCGGAACCATTTGATATATAGGGTTTTTCAAATTCAGTAGGTTTCTCAGTGTCAATTGCAAATGAATTTATATAAGCTTTTGATTCAACTCCATCACTATTTTTCTCAGTGATGGTAAATTTACCTTTGTCTCCAGATTTTAGCACTCCCGCAGGTAGCGTAAAACTCCAAGAACCATCACTCTCTACAGTGGTGGTATAAGTTTTAATATTACTTTCCGTATCCCTAGTCTGTGCGTCTAATTGAACCTTAATTGTTATCGTATTACCTGGCGTGAAAGTATCTTTTGCGCCTTGAATGGTCGGTGTCAACGTATTAATTTCTCCGCCATCACCATTGGTATTTATTTCATCTCCGTCTTCATTGATATTAGACCAAGATATTTTATCTGCAATTTTACTGTCACTTAAATCTTTCGGCGGCAAAACAAAATTAGGGGAGTCATTAGATCCAGTGTTATCATCAGAAGAACTTCCAAATAAGGCATAGCCTGCTCCCGCAGCAACAACAGCTGCACCAGTGTAGAGTGTAGATGAATCTAACCATTCCCAACTGTCTTCAAGATCAGAATAAAAGTTATCAGACGCAATTCTAGTGGCCGCATTTACATCAGCAGACATAACAGTATTATTAGCTAATGTGGTAATTAACTCGCCATTTGATAACGACAAATACGTTAATTCATTCGCATCAGTTACTATCAAAACATCTGTGCCTGTTGCATGAGTAAAATAATCTTCTAATATGATCAGATTATCTTCTTGGTTAGTCAATGAGACTTCTAAGTTTGCCCCTTTTTTAATAATAAGGACTTCTTTTAAATTAATTGAGTGTGGAAATTCGCTTGTACCAATCACTACTTCATCTCCTTGCTTGAAACTGTATGAAGCAGAAGATGAAATGTCTAAAACTTTTTTCTTACCAGTAATATTATTAGTGACAATAATTTTATATTTATTCATAAGTGTTCTCTTTAAGTCTAACCCTGCATTGTAAAGGTATATTAACAAATTGTTTTTATTAGGTTTAAATTTTTTATAAGTCCATGAGCAAGTTTGATTGCAACAAAGCAATACAGGTGCAGGACAGTTAACAGTAGCATAATAATACATTTAGGACGATTTGTAATTATTAATTGAGAATGTTTACATTTATTAAGCTCAATATTGGGTTATTAATTAGTAATCTATACAAATAATGTGTTGACTTTTATGGCTAGTTATTATTTGTGATTATTAGTGATTACTTGGTTGGAAGATTAATAGATTGTGTTTTGGATAATTACTGAGAAAAATCAAATAAGCTAATTTTGATAGACTTCCTTTAACATTATCACATTAAAAATGGGTGACAGATAAAAATCGGCTAATCTTGAAAACGCTAAATATATGATTGCGTCGCTGCACTTCAGTAAAAACAGATAATAGAAATGTAAAATTCAAGGCAAATGACAATATGACTTAATTTGATACCATTAATGAACTCAGGATTGGATATATAACTAATTTTTCCTTGTAAGTAGAATAAGTGCACGCAATGAATTTATACTAATTTTAACGTAAAAGAAAATTTACTGAATTATTTGCATGATGAATCTAAAGATTGATTTTTTTGTGATTCAGCAGCTTATAATTGAGTTACTTCAAGTTGCATGTGTAGATAGTACCCCAATGTCTATTTAGTGGAGGTTAAATATCCCAAAACTTGCATCTTGATTTCCATTGAGTATAAATCTAATCTGAAGAGATTGTTATCTAGGTTATTTGCTTAATAAATATGAATAATTCTTAACCTAGTCACAATAATCAAAATATCAGTGGAGTTGTTGTTGATGATAACATGTAGGAAGAATAAAAATATTTAATGCAGTAAATAAGTGGAATTAGAACAAAATTTCATAGGAAAAGAGAACTTATTTTTTAGTCTCGGCAAAAAAATTCTAAAGCAACTAAATTTAGCTAGTATAAATCATGCAACTACTTAATATATTATTTTTTAGTGTCAACCATCAGTTAACTTATCGTTTAGAAAAAGGCAGACGAAAAGAAGTAGGAAAATTATGAAACAGAAATAAATAAAAGAATTAAATATTGCACAACATAATTGAAACAAGTATATGTTGTAGAGTTTTTAGTCATGCTTTGCTAGGAGCTGCTGATATTTAGTGAATCAAAATCAAGCATATATAAAGTGGCAAATAAACAAGCCTAGGAAGTAAAAATTGCAAGGTAAAGGCGTGAGGCTTTTATAATTAATTTGCGAAAAAATATTATAAAAGAATAAATGTTGCGCTGATATTTATTGTATCAGATAGTCCGTGGAATTTTTTACAAAAACTTTTTAACCGCGTTATTATAGGTTATTTCAAAGGATCAGAACGATTATTTTTTGAAGGTTTTTTATTTAGGTTCTGTACTGAAATACCTTGATGTGCTTTACTCAGTGAATTTAGGTGCTGCAATGCTGTTTATAAACGGTTTAATCGATGGGTCCATAAACAAGGTATTTTAGAGATTCTTTCAACGCTTGTTCACATCGCAGATAAATAATAGGTGTTTGCTGATGGCACACTTATACGTGCACGATAGCATAGCACAGTTGCTGCAACGAATAGCTCTAAAGCCATTGTGAAAGCCGAGGGATAATTCGACTAAAATGCATCTTATTGTGGATATTTTGGGGCTATGTATACTTGAAAATTGAATTAACTATTAATATATTATAATTTTTCAGTAACACCAGCGCTACCATTCCACCATTCTTCTATAATTATTTTTGCAAAAATAAAATAAAATAAGAGTGCTTTGTGTATACGTATATAAGGAGCTTTGAAGGTGCTTTGTCTAAATTATCTTGATGTTTTAAAGGAATTTTTTAGAATGGATGTTACTAACTATAAAAGCGGCATTGCTGAATTGTTAATCAGTTGATTAAAACAATTAAAAAAAACATTGCAAGTTTAAAAATAGTCTCTATAATTCGCCGCCTAATGACGAAGTGTTAAGAAGTTAAAAGCTAAGTCAAACGATAAGTGAAAATAAATTAAAAAAAACACTTGACGTTAACAAAAAGGGTGAATATAATTCGCGCCCTGTCGTTAAGAAGATTACTTACGACAACCTAGTAGAAATACTAGATGCTCTTTAACAATTTATCAGACAATCTGTGTGGGCACTCGCAAGATATGAC